>JBIKTA010000002.1:0-20054 GCA_044348315.1 Burkholderiaceae bacterium
CTCCTGATCGTCGCACTGGGCGAACTGATCACCGAACGATCGGGCGTACTGAATCTCGGCGCCGAAGGCATGATGGCGCTCGGCGCCATCGCCGGGTTCGCCGCCGCGTATCACTCGGGCAGCGCCTCGGTGGCAGTCATCGCAGGCGCGCTGGCAGGCGCAGCCTGCGCGTCGATTTTCGGGGTGCTGGCCATCAGCCTGCTCGCCAATCAGGTTGCCTGCGGGCTGGCCCTTTCGATCTTCGGCGTCGGGCTCGCCGCATTCGTCGGCAAGCCCTATGAGTCGCTCTCGCTCACCGCTGTGCCCGCCTGGCCGGTGCCGCTGCTCGCCGACATCCCGCTGATCGGGCCGGCGCTCTTCCAGCACCCTCCGATCGTCTACCTGTCGTGGTTGCTGCTCGCAGGCGTCATCTATTTCCTGCACCACTCGCGCCCGGGCCTGATCCTGCGCGCAATCGGCGAGTCGCCTGCGGTGGCGCATCAGAGCGGCTATCCAGTGATCCGGGTGCGCTACCTCGCCACCTTGTTCGGCGGCGCGATGGCCGGCATCGGAGGGGCCTTCCTGTCCGTGTTCTACACGCCCCTCTGGGCTGAAGGCATGGTAGCCGGTCGCGGCTGGATTGCGCTGGCCCTGGTGGTCTTCGCAACCTGGCGGCCCGCCCGGGTATTGCTGGGCGCCTACCTGTTCGGTGGCATGCTGATTGCTCAGTTGTTCGTACAAGGATCCGGCGTCAATTGGAATATACCTTCGCAGTGGCTGTCGGCACTGCCCTATCTGACGACGATCCTGGTACTGGTCATGATCTCGAGGCGGCCCAGCCTGATCCGGCTGAATTCGCCTGTTTCGCTCGGCCAGCCTTATCGGCCGGACGCCTGACCATGGTCCAGACCGGCCTTAGCATCAACCCTTCTCAGTCCAACCCACAAAGGAGTCCCGAGATGACCTCCCGCCGTACCGTGATCCAAAGCGCCGCGCTCGCCGCAGGCGCCTCGCTCGTACCGCTTGCCGCCCGCGCGCAGGGCAGCCCCATCAAGGTCGGCTATGTGTATGTGAGCCCGATCGGCGACGCCGGCTGGACCTACCAGCATGATCTGGGTCGCAAGGAGATGGAGAAGACGCTCGGCGCGAAGGTTCAGACCCGCTTCATCGAGAGCGTGTCCGAAGGCGCGGACGCCGAGCGCGTCATCCGCGAGCTCGCCCAGAGCGGCCACGGCGTGATCTTCGGCACCAGCTTCGGCTACATGAACTTCATGGAGCGCGTGGCCAAGCAGTTCCCCAAGGTTGCCTTCGTTCACGCGACCGGCTACAAGCGCGGACCCAACCTCGGCACCTACAACGCCCGCTTCTACGAGGGCCGCTATCTGACCGGCCTGGTGGCCGGCCGGATGACACAGTCGAACATCCTCGGCTACGTCGCAGCCTTCCCGATTCCCGAAGTGCTGCAGGGCATCAATGCGTTCACGATGGCCGCTCGCAGCATCAATCCCAAGGTCGAAGTACGGGTGGTCTGGGTCAACTCCTGGTACGACCCGGGGAAAGAGCGTGATGCCGCCAACACCCTGATGGCCCAGGGCGCGGACGTCGTCACCCACCACACCGACTCGACCGCCGTGGTGCAGGCTGCACAGGAACGGGGCCGTTATGCGATCGGCTACCACTCCGACATGTCCAAGTATGGTGCGAAGGCCCACCTGACCGCCACCACCCACCACTGGGGCGAGTATTACATTCGCACTATCAACGAAGCGATTGCAGGCACCTGGAAGCCGGGCAACCTGTGGGGCGGCTTCAAGGAAGGAATGGTCAAGCTCGCGCCGCTCAATCCGGCCGTCCCGGCCGACGTGCGCGAGCGCATCACCCGGATCGAAGCCGATCTGACCTCAGGCAAGTTCCACCCCTTCAGCGGCCCGATCGTGGATCAGGACGGCAAGGAGCGGCTCGCGGCCGGACAGACGATGAGCGACGAGGTGCTGGGCAACATGGATTACTACGTCCAGGGTGTTGCCAGCCGGCTTCCCAAGAAATAAAGCCCGGAAACAGGGTCTCAGCAAATGGGTCTCAGACTGACCGCGATCGTCACCCGCACGGGTGACGATGGGAGCACGGGCTTGGGCGATGGCAGCCGCACCCGCAAGGACAGCCTGCGGGTGGCGGCACTCGGCGAAGTCGATGAACTCAATTCATCGATTGGGCTTCTGCTCACCGAGCCACTCCCGGAAGCGATCGCTCACTCGCTTTCGGCGATCCAGCACGATCTCTTTGATCTGGGGAGCGAACTCGCGGTGCCCGGCTATCTGGCGATCCGCGAGGCGCAGGTGTTGAGGCTGGACGAGTGGCTCGCCACGCACAACGCGACCTTGCCGCGGCTCGCAGAATTCATCCTGCCGGGCGGCTCGCGGTCCGCCGCTCTGGCACATGTCTGTCGAACCGTCTGCCGCAGGGCCGAACGCAGTGTCGTCGCACTTGCAGGCTGCGAATCCGTCCGGACCGAGATGCTGCAGTATTTGAATCGACTCTCCGACCTGCTCTTCGTGCTCGCTCGCGTGCTCAATCGTGCCGGGGGTGGTCAGGACGTGTTGTGGGAGCCTGGACGCTTCGCCTGAGCGACCCTTGCTCCCCACGCTTCCAGCACCCGCATCGAGCGCGCGCCCCCCACCGAACACGAGCACTCGGCCCCCTGTCAGACCGCCGCCTGCTCACCCAGGCGTCGCGCACGCACGCCTTCGGCCAGCGTGTCGAGGACACCGATGCTCTCCTCCCAGCCGATACAGCCGTCGGTGATGCTCTGGCCGTAGGTGAGCGTTGCGCCCGGCTTCAGATCCTGGCGACCGGCGACCAGATGACTCTCGATCATCACGCCAAAGATCCGCTGCTCGCCGGCTGCGAGTTGCCCCGCGATATTGGCCGCCACCCCCACTTGATTCTCCGGCTTTTTCTGGCTGTTGCCATGGCTCGCATCGACCATCAGCCGGCAGGCCTGACCCGATGAGGCCGCTTCGCGGCACGCGGCATTGATGCTGTCGGCATCGAAATTAGGCGATTTGCCGCCGCGCAGGATCACGTGGCAGTCTTCGTTGCCATTGGTCGAGATGATCGCGGAATACCCGCCTTTGGTCACCGACAGGAAATGGTGAGGCTGCGACGCGGCCTTGATCGCATCGAGCGCAATCTTGAGATTGCCGTCGGTGCCATTTTTGAAACCGACCGGGCATGAGAGCCCCGAGGCCAGTTCCCGGTGAACCTGGGATTCGGTCGTCCGCGCGCCGATCGCGCCCCAGGCGATGAGATCGGCGAGGTACTGAGGGGTGATCATGTCCAGGAACTCGGTTCCGGCCGGCAGGCCCAGCGCATTGATGTCGACGAGCAACTCTCGAGCAAGACGCAAGCCCTTGTTGATCTCAAAACTGTTGTCCAGATCGGGATCGTTGATCAGCCCTTTCCAGCCCACCGTCGTGCGGGGCTTTTCGAAATAGACGCGCATCACGATCTCCAGATCGGCGGCAAGACGCACGCGCTCGGCCGCCAGGCGAGCCGCATAGTCCCGCGCCGCCTGTGGATCATGAATCGAGCAGGGCCCGATGATCACCAGCAGCCGGTCGTCCATACCGTGCAGGATGCGGTGAATCGCCTGGCGCGCATTCGAGACCAGCTGTGACACCGCGTCGGTTGCGGGAAGCTCCCGGATCAGATGCGCGGGCGGCGCGAGCTCGCGGTAGCCGCGGATCCGGGTATCGTCGGTGCTGTGAGGCATCATCATCTCCAGGAAACGAGGGGGCCGATATCTCGGGCCCCAGAAAACAAAAAACCGCCGGTTGCGAGGCCGGCGGTCTGGGTCGGATCAGGTTGGCTCTAGCTGCAAGCACACTCCCGACTCAGTCCGCCGGCGGGCGGAAAGCCGTAGTACGCAAAAAAACCGTAGAAGCCGAGGCGATCCATTAGCGAAGTGTAGCCGCCAACACGCATCGAGCGCAAGGCGCTGCCACGAGGAAACAGCATCCCGAAACAGCATCCCAGGGATCTGGCGGAGCAGTGCCTGGCCGACATCACGCAAACAGCCGTGCGAGCTCCGCCCCAGGATCCGGCGCCCGCATGAAGGTTTCGCCGACCAGAAAACTGTTTACCTGGGCCGCGCGCATGCGCAGCACATCCTCCCGGGAGGCGATGCCACTCTCGGTGATCACCAGTCGATTGGCCGGCAGGCGAGACAAGAGCGACAGCGTGGTGTCAAGCGACACCTGGAAGGTCCGCAAATTGCGGTTGTTGATCCCAATGAGCGGGGTGCGCAGGCGGAGCGCCCGGTCGAGTTCATCCGCATCATGCACTTCCACGAGCACATCCATCCCGTAGTCGAGTGCGCAGGACTCGAGCGCGGTGAGTGCCTCGTCGGTGAGGGCCGCCACGATGAGCAGAATGCAGTCCGCCCCCCAGGCCCGCGCCTCGATCACCTGCCAGGGATCGATGATGAAATCCTTGCGGATCACGGGAATCGCCACCGCCGCGCGCGCGCGCTGCAAATCCGCTGCAGAGCCCTGGAAAAAGCCCTCGTCGGTCAACACCGACAGACAGGCCGCGCCGTGCCGCTCGTAGCTCTGCGCAATGGCTGGGGGATCGAAGGGGTCGCGCAGCAGGCCCTTGCTGGGGCTCGCCTTCTTGATTTCGGCGATGACCGCCGAGCGCCCCTGCGCAATGACCGAGCGCAGGCGCCGCTCAAAGCCGCGCGGCTGCCTGGGATCACCCGGCGCGAGGCTCGACCGGGCATCGCGCTCCAGTTCGGCCAACGTGGTGCGGGCTTGCGCGGCAGCGATTTCCTCACGCTTGCGGGCAATGATGCGCCCAAGAATATCGTTCATCGAAGCCCCCGGTTCAGTTCGCGAAACGGCGCGTGTGCGCCACCCACTGATCGAGACGGGCCCGGGCCGCACCCGAGGCAATCGTCTCGCGCGCGAGCGCAACACCGGCCGCGATCGAATCGACCACATCGGCCGCATAGAGCGCGGCGCCCGAATTGAGGATCACGATCTCGCGCGGGGTGCCCGCGACATTGTTCAGGGCCTCAAGCACCATCTCGCGCGATTCGAGCGCATCCTGAACCTTGAGCCCGCGGTTACTGATCATCGACAGCCCAAAATCCTCGGGGTGAATCTCATACTCGCGAATCTCGCCGTTGCGCAATTCGCCCACCAGCGTCGCCGCGCCCAATGAGATCTCATCCATGCCGTCACGCCCATAGACCACCAGGGCGTGCCGCGCGCCCAGACGCTCCATCGCCCGAACCTGAATGCCAACCAGATCAGGATGGAAAACGCCCATCAGGATATTCGGCGCATCGGCAGGATTGGTGAGCGGGCCGAGGATATTGAAGATCGTGCGCACGCCCAGCTCACGCCTCACGGCCGCGACATTTTTCATCGCCGGATGATGGTTGGGCGCGAACATGAAGCCGAAACCGGTCGCCTCGATGCACTCGGCCACCTGCGCCGGCGAAAGCATGATGTTGGCGCCCAGCGCC
This sequence comes from Burkholderiaceae bacterium, assembly GCA_044348315.1. Classification (GTDB taxonomy): domain Bacteria; phylum Pseudomonadota; class Gammaproteobacteria; order Burkholderiales; family Burkholderiaceae_E; genus SYIM01. The sequence continues at coordinate 5,510 of JBIKTA010000002.1, forward strand.
TCAAGCACGTCGGCGCTCCCGGACTTGGACGAGACGCCACGGTTGCCATGCTTGGCCACTTTTGCGCCCGCCGCCACCGCGACGAAGGCCGATGCCGTCGATATGTTGAAGGTATGCGAGGCATCGCCCCCTGTGCCCACGACATCCAGGAAGTGCGGACCGCCGTCGACTACGACCTTGTGGGCGAATTCGCGCATCACCTGTGCGGCTGCAGTGATCTCGCCGATGGTCTCCTTCTTGACCCGCAAGCCGACGAGCAGCGCAGCCGTCATGACCGGCGACAACTCGCCGCTCATGATCAGTCGCATGAGCTTGAGCATCTCGTCATGGAAGATCTCGCGATGCTCGATGGTGCGCTGCAGGGCCTCAGGGGCGGTAATGGGCATGATGGATCCTTGAAGTTGAATCATGAACAGGTCGATGCACGGGCAGCGGCCTCTTCCAGAAAATGCGCGAGCAACTCGTGCCCAAACTCGGAGGCAATCGATTCAGGATGAAACTGAACGCCCTCCACCAGAAACTCCCGATGGCGAACCCCCATGATCTCGCCGTCGCCGCTCCAGGCGGTCACTTCGAGCACATCGGGGAGGCTCGCGCGATCGATCGCGAGCGAGTGATAGCGGACGATCTCGAAGGACTCGGGCAGCCCGGTAAAAACGCCCTTGCCGGCGTGGTGGATCCGGTCGGTCTTGCCGTGCATGACGCGCTGGGCACGCACGATGCGCCCCCCGAACGCCTGACCAATCGCCTGGTGGCCCAGACAGACGCCCAGGATCGGTATGCGCCCGGCAAAGGCGCGGATCGCCGCGAGCGAAATGCCCGCCTGGTCCGGGTCGCAGGGCCCGGGAGAAATCAGCAGGCAGCGGGGTGCGAGCCGCTCGATCTCGTCCAGCCCGATCTGGTCGTTCCGAACAGTGAGCACTTCCTCACCGAGCTCACCCAGATACTGAACGAGGTTGTAGGTAAAGGAGTCGTAGTTGTCGATCATCAGCAGCATGCTTCACCCCTGGAGTGCGGGTCGGGTCCGTAGCGCCCCGCCGCTGATCAAGGGCTGGCGCCGGTCAGTGACCGGGGGCGGGGCTGGACTTGGGGTACGCCTGTGACGCGGGCGCGAGCGGCGGAATGGAGTCAGGCGGCAGGCTTGCGCCAAGGCCCCAGGGGATGCCCGGAATAAAACTTGAACAGCAAATTTTCTTGGGTGGTCTTCACGGGCTGAGTATAAGCCCATTTGGATCCAGAAAAAAAGGCGCTGGCGAGAGGCTGACCCGCTCGCGTACCCTTGTGTAATATCATTCAAGCCATCCTGGAGACTGCAATTTTTTCATTCTTCGGGCACCCATAAACTCGACTGAGGCTCGCGCGATGAATGCACTCGAACAGCGTCTGGTGGACTACACCCTGGGCCTGCGTTTTGAAGATCTTTCCGAGGCCACCCGTCACCAGGCTCGTAGGCGCATTCTCGATACGCTGGGGGGCGCGCTCGCCGCCTACACCTCGCCCCTGTCGCGCATCGCGCGTAGGGTGGCGCTTCCGGTCGCAGGCGATCGATACGCGCGGATCTGGGGCAGTCAGGTACGCACCGCGCCGGACATGGCCGCATTCGTGAACGGGAGCATGCTTCGCTACCTCGACATCAATGACACCTACCGGACGGTGGACGGCAGCCATCCATCGGACAACCTCGGCGGCCTGATGGCGGTGGCCGAGATGCTCGACCTCTCCGGACGCGACCTGGTGCTCGCGCTCGCCTTGTCCTACGAGATCCAGTGCCGCTTCGTCGATAGCGTCCCCTTTAACGACAACGGCTGGGATCAGCCTGTGCCCGGTGTGCTCGCCTGCGCCCTCGCAGCGGGTCGCCTGATGGGTTTGGACGGCTCGGCGCTGCGCGATGCGATGGGCCTTGCGCTCATTCCCAATTTGAGCACCTACCAGACCCGGGCTGGAGAGTTGTCGATGTGGAAAGGTAGCGCCGCTGCAAACGGCGCGCGTCAGGGGGTGTTCGCGGCCATGCTCGCGTCCGAAGGTATGACCGGGCCCTACGAGATTTTCGACGGCGTGTTTGGCGTCTGGAAACAAACCCTGGGCAAATCCTTCGAGATTCGCGCCTTCGCGCAAGGCCCAGGCGACACCTTTGCGATCGCCGAGAGCAATATCAAGAAGTACCCCGTGCGCGACTCCTGTCAGCTCGCGGTCGACACCGCCCGGGAACTCCACGACAAGCTGGCCGGTCGGGCGATCACGAGTCTCAGGATCGAAACCTACCGCTCCGCCTACAAAGGCGCAGTCGAGGACCCGGAACTTTGGGCTCCGAGAACGCGCGAGACCGCCGATCACTCGATGCTGGTCTCGGTCGCCGTTGCCCTCCTCGACGGGACGGTCACACCTGCCACCTTCGACAGCGCTCGATTCAAGGACGCGGACATCCTGGGTCTCATCCAGCGTACCAAGGTTGACGTGGTCGACGATTTCACCCGGGCAGCACCCGGCGTGCGCAACTGCCGCATCACCGCACAGACCAGCGACGGCAGCTTCCAGTCCCACCACTTCTGGACCAAGGAAGACATCGCACGGGGCCTGAGCGACGATGAAATCGACACGAAGTTCCACCAGCTGAATCGCGACCTCATCCCGTCTGCACAGCGGAGCCGCATCATCGACACGGTACGCCGCTGCGACGACGGTTCAGTGAGCGTGCGTGACCTCGTTGATCTCCTCTACATCTGAGGTATCGATCCATGTCTGTACTTGATCCCGCCTCGGACGCGCAGCGAGCCTTTGAGGTGATGCGCGACGGCGGCGTCGCCATATTGCCCAATGACGTTGGTTATTCGCTGATCGCCGCTCGAGCGCCCGCGCTTCGCCGCATTTTCGACACCAAGCGACGGGCACCGTCGAAGTTGAACGCCATGCTGGGCAACGCGGATCTGCATCGCGAATTGCACCAGGTCAGTGAGCGGGGACGCTCAATCGTCGAGGCCATCACGGTCGACTACGACCTGCCGCTCGGGCTGGTCGCACCTTGCCGGCCCGACCATCCGCTCCTGAAGTTGCTGGATCCGGACACCTATGAGCGCAGCACCCGGGACAATACCCTGCTGATGCTGCTCAATGCCGGGCCCTTCCATGCAGCCATCACAGCCCTGAGCCTGAAAGAGCAGACGCTGCTCTTCGGCTCATCGGCCAACCTCTCGCTCCACGGCACCAAGTTCAAGGTCGAGGATATCGAACCCGAGATCAAGGCGATCGCCGACGTGGTGATCGACTACGGGTTGATGAAATATCACCCCTGGCAAGCCTCATCGACCCTGATCAATTGCGAGACCTGCGAGGTGATCCGCTTCGGCAGTTGTTACGAAAACATCCGTGACATCATGAAGCGTCATTTCAGGGTTGATCTCCCTGACCCGCCGCAGCGCTGACCCCCTGTCTGGCGACCGCAGGCTCAGCCGAGCCTGCCCGCCCTCAGGGTCTCTGTGGCTATCGAGTCGACTTCGCCTGAACGCGCGTTCAGCAGTACCCCGTAATGGTCTCGGGCTTCCTCGAGGCTGATCAGGCCATCGAGGTAGTCGTCTGCCACATCGGAGGCCGGACGCTCAAGAGGATTGCCATATCCGCCGCCGTTTGGACCGATGATGCGGATCACATCTCCACGACTGAGCCGTCGACCGGACGATTTTGAGGGCAGGATCGTCGAGTCGGCAGAATCGGGATTGCGCATGACGATGGCAGGCCTGCCATCCAAACCACCAAAGAGCCCGCGCGGTGCCTCGAGCGTGCGATCGCCATTGCATGAGAAGAAGCCATCAGCCAGGATGCGAACATCGCGTACTGCACCGATCCCGCCCCGCCGCCGGCCTGCACCGGGTGAGTCGGGGCGGAGTTCGTAGCGCTCCACGCGCAGTGGAAAACGCATCTCGAGATCCTCGCAGGGCACGTTGCGGGTGTTGGCCATCAGATTGTCAACCGCATCGAGCCCATCCTTTTCCTGACGCGCACCATAGCTGCCCTCGTTGACCTCGACACAGACCCAGTACTGCTGGCGCTCGGGGTTGTAACCACTGTAGGAAACGCTCATGACGTGAGCGGAGTTACCTGCCGTGACCCGATCAGGCAAAACAGGGGCCAACGCCCGGATCACGCAGTCGAGCACGCGCTGGATCTGCGCCATCCGCGCAAAGCAGGCGCGTGGAAAGTTGGGATTGAACAGACTGCCGCGAGGCGCGTAAACATCGACAGGTCTGAACATGCCGGAATTTTGCGGGATGAATTCCGAACTCATCGCCTCGTCGAGCAGCAGCGTCCGCACGATGTAATAACAGGCCACCTTGAGCGAGCCTTCGAACGGCACGTTGTAGCCGGTCTCGACTTCGTCAGACGACCCCGTCAGATCGATGAGCACCGAATCGCCACGCTTTTTGACCGTGACGAATACCCTCAGGGGCTTACCAAAATTGCGCCCATCATCATCGAGAAAACTCTCGGCGCTGTAATCGCCGTCAGGAATTTTTTCGATCTCGGCGCGCAGCCTCCTCTCCGAGTAATCCATCCAGTAATGCGCCGCGCCCATCACCACCTCGGCCCCGTGGCGTTCGAAGAGCTTGAGCAGACGACGCTCTCCAGTTCGGACCGCGGCAATCATCGCCTCGATGTCGGCAATGTTCATGTCAGGGGTGCGCACGCTCGATCGCAGGATGCTCCAGACCGCCTCGTTCGAAACCCCCTTGTCATAAAGCTTGACCGCATCGAAGAGCGTGCCTTCGGCAAACACATCGATCAGATCGACGTTCAAGCCCGGCGCGGCCGCGCCAATGTCGGTGAGGTGAGCCGTGGCGGCCGAAAATCCCAGTAATCGTCCTTGCCAGAAGATCGGCAGGATCACACCCATATCCGGCGTGTGGGACGCGCCATGGTAGGGGTGGTTGTGGATGATGATGTCACCCTCGTAAATCTTCCCTTCGAGCTTTCGGAGGCAGCCCCGGATGTAGGCCGGCAGCGAACCGATATGCATCGGCGAGGACTCACTCTCGCAGAACTCATTGCCCACCGCATCGTAGAGACCGCAGCCCAGATCCTCGGACTCGCGAATGATGCTCGAATTGGACATTCTGTAGAGCACTTGAGCCATCTCGCGCGCTGCGGCATCAAATGCGCCGCCGATCACACGCAGGGTGACGGGATCGATCCCCTCATAGGACCATTTCAAACCCTCACCGCTCGACACCTGAACGCTGTGACCCATCGTTTCACTCCCCATTCATCATGATCAGCAGGTTGCCGGCCTCGTCGACCCGCGCGCTTACATCCGGCGGAATCACGGTGGTCGAGTCCATCTGCTCGACAATCGCCGGACCCTGAACGTGATTGCCGGCTTTCAGCGCATCGCGCCGCCACACCGTCGTCTCAAGCGCCTGAGGGCTTCCGGCCACCTCGAAGACCACTCTTCGGGTACCCACCTTCGCCTGGGGATCAGGGATCGCGGAGCCACGCACCAGAACGGGCGGATCGACCCTCGGAATCCGGCCCACCCCGACGACACGCAGATTGACGAGTTCGACCGCTTTGTCGGGAAAGTGCCGTCCATACTCGCGCTGATGCGCGTCGTTGAATGCCTTTGAGAGACCCGCGACAAAATCACGATCGACCGGACCCGATCCGCCCGCAGCTCTCAGCTCGTAGCCCTGCCCAACATAACGGCAGTCGGCAAAGCGCAGCAGCTCGATACGATCCTCGGCGATGCCGTCGCGTCGCAACTGCTCGAGCGCGCGTGCCTCAAGCTCTGCCACAGCACTCGCGATGCGGCCGAGATCAGCGTGCTCGAGCGAGGAGATGAGCGTCGTGCTGTGATCGTAGCTGATGTCGGAAGTAAGCAGGCCGAGCGCCGAAGTGAGCCCGGGCGCGGGGGGCACGATGACTCTCGGGATCGCCAGTTCACGGGCGATGTCACACGCGAAAAGCGGCCCGGCACCACCGAAGGCAACCAGCGCGAAATCACGAGGATCGTAACCCTTTCGCACACTATTGAGCTCGATGGCCTGGACCATGCTGTGCGTGAGGATTCGTAGGGCCGACAGCGCAGCCTGATCGACCGACATCGCAAGCGGCGCGGCGATCACACGCTCAACCGCAGCGAGGGCGAGCTCGCGATTGAGCGGCATGCGACCACCGAGCAGCCCCGACTCGGCAATCCGGCCGAGCACGAGCTGGCAATCGGTGGCGGTGGGCTCCACCCCCCCCTTGCCGTAACAGCAGGGGCCGGGGTCAGCGCCCGCGCTGCGGGGTCCGACCTGAAACTGTCCGCCCGAATCGATGCTCGCGATCGAACCGCCCCCCGCTCCAATCGTGTCGACTTCGACCATCGGCACCATCGCGTGATAGTCGCCGATGCGGGTATCGAGCAGATGCTTGAACCGCAGTTCACCTTCGGGGGCCACGCCGATGTCAGCCGAGGTCCCGCCCACATCCAGGGTAATGACGCTTGGAAACCCAGCCGTGCGACCGACCCAGATGCCACCCAGCACGCCGCCCGCCGGACCCGACATCAGCAGGGTGACTGGGCGGCGCGTGGCCGCGTCGAGCGTTGCGCCGCCGCCACTTGACTGCATGAGGTGGAGACCGGAACCGAGACCGATTTCGCGCAGCGACTGCTCGAACCGGCCAAGATAACGCGCCGTCCGGGGGCCGACATACGCATTGAGGCAGGTCGTCGAAAATCGCTCGTACTCGCGATAGAGGGGAATCACCTCATGACTGAGCGAGACATAGACGCCGGGTGCCTCTTCCGCGATGATCTGGGCCGCGCGCCGTTCGTGCAGAGGATTGAGAAACGAAAACAGGAAACAGACAGCGATCGCCTCGACACCCCGGTCACGAAGCTCACGCACGGCCTGACGCAGTTGATCCTCATCGAGCGGCACCAGCACATCACCGTTGGGCGCTGCGATCCGCTCGCGCACCGTCAAGCGATCGCGTCTGCGCACCAGCTCATGCGTCTGCCAGGGGAGATCGAGCTGAAGGCTGAAATTCATCGGCCGCTTGTGACGCGCGATATGCAACACATCGCGAAAGCCCTCGGTCGTGATCAAGCCACAGTGGGCGCCGTTGTGCTCCAGGATGATGTTGGTGGCAATCGTCGTGCCGTGCATGAAGTAGTCGATCTGCCCCGGTTCGACACCTGCCTTCCTGCAGAGTTCGACCACCCCGGCCATCGCACCAGCGGAAGGATCGCCCACGGTGGTCGCCACCTTGTGCACGAAGGTCAGTCCACGATCCTCATCGACCAGCACCAGATCCGTGTGGGTGCCGCCCACATCAACGCCAATTCGCTTCATCGGTATTCCAGGTTGATTGAAGTGCAGCGCTCAGGCGAGAAACACCTGCGCTGGCTCATCTGACCAGTTGTCAAGGACATCGATCCGGGCGATCATCGCTTCGACAAGTGGCGCTGCGGTGTGCACAAGCGCGAGCAGGTCGGCGTCGAGTTCGAGACCCGCCAGGCCCAGCATGCGCTCCACCCAGACCCGGGTCGCTGGGTCGGCCACGGCTACAGGCTCTTCGGGAGGTGCGCGAAGCGGTGACGGGGGCGGGCACCCATCGATCGGAGGCCGACGCTCGCCGAACCCGGTTGCCGCCTCAAAGGCCGCCCCCGCACGGAGCACAAGGCTCTCGTCAAACGCACGTCCGACGATCTGCATCGAAAGCGGCAGTCCGTTCGAAGAGAACCCCGTGCAGACCGACAAGGCCGGCAAACCCGTCAGTGAAAAGGGTGAGGTGAGATTCGGTCGGTCGCCCCACAAGCCGTAACGGAAGCCATGCGTGCGGGGCGCATCGAGCCGTGGTGCGGGTCCCGGGCCGAGCGTCACGAGCAGATCAACCTGATCAAAGGCCGCGCGCATCTGCCGAACGAGCCGCTCGCGATGCCGCATGGCCTGAAATTGGACATGACCGGGCACCAGGCAACCCGGAAGAATACGCCCGAGGAAATCCCGACCGAAATCACGGGTACGTCGACGCAGGTCAGACGCGTAGCGGGCAAACGCCTCGGGTTCTTGCACGAGCACACGGACATCATTGTAAAAACCGAGCGGCGCGAGCTCGACCTCGCACAGATGCGCGCCCAGGCCCTGCAGGACCCCCAGCGCCGACTCGACACCCCGAACCGCATCCGGATGCGCCTTCAGATCGCGCTCCCAGAAGTGGCGGACCACGCCGATCCTGACGCCCCCGATGCCCTGATCGATCGTCTGACAATAATCAGGCACCGGTCGGTCAACGCTGGAGGGGTCGGCGGGATCAAAACCTGCAATCACCTGCAGCAACAAGGCACAGTCCCGGGCGCTGCGCGCCATCGGACCCACGGTATCGAGGCTGCCTGCAAGGGGCAGCACGCCCCTGCGGCTCACGCGACCATAGGTGGGCTTGAGACCGGTCACGCCACACATGCCGGCGGGGATCCTGATCGAGCCCCCTGTATCAGTGCCCAGGGCCGCAGGGACCAGACCCGCTGCGACGGCCGCCCCCGAACCACTGCTGGAACTGCCGGTGAAGTGATCCAGATGCCAGGGATTGCGGGCGGGCGGCCAGGGCAGATCGAGAGAGGGCCCGCCGTGGGCAAACTCGTGGGTAGCGGTCTTGCCCAGCATCACGGCGCCCGCCCCGCGCAGCAGCGCCACGCAGGCTGCGTCTACGGACGGTTGCCGATCGATCGCCACACGGGAATGCCCGGTGGTTGGCCGGTCAGCCGTGTCGATGACGTCCTTGATGCCCAGCGGCACACCATCGAGCAATCCACCCGCTTCAGCCGGCCGAAGCCGCGCAAGCCCCGATTGTCCCGCTGCCGTTGTCTCGAATCCGAATTGGACGAATGCATTCACCAGGGGATTGATCGCGCGGATACGCTCCAGCAAAGCCCGCTCCCATTCCCGGGGGGCCAGACGCCCGGCAGCGATCAGATCGAGCCCCTCACCGACTCCGAGCCAATGGATGGGCTTGTCATTCAGCATATTTGAACGGCCATTCAAATAGGGTAAAAGCCAGATGGAAGTTGAATACCTGGGCGAATGCGAACATCGTTTCGGGCGGGCTTCGAAAGGGCTTGTAGGGTAACAATAATCGGCACCATTGTGTACAATCGATTGAGCTCGTTTGAAAACCAAGAACAACGCCTGCCAGAGGCGCCAGGGAGACTCCAGTTGGCTTCAGATTTTGATCCCATCGCCGACGCCCGAGCGGTGCACGATACCGTTGCTGCCGGTGGTGTTGCCATTTTCAAGGCGGACGTCGGTTACGCAATCGTCGGCCACACCGAGCCTGCCATCCGCCGCATTTACGAAGCCAAAAACCGCAGTTTCACCAAGCCCTGCGGCATGTTCGGGTCGTGGGCGATCTTTCAGGAAATCATCGAGATCGATGCACGCGCCCGCGACTACGTCCGCGCGGTGATCTTCGACCACGGCCTGCCGATCTCGGTGGTGGCGCCGTTCCGGGCCGATCATCCTTTCTTCCGGTCGGTTGCACCGTTCGTACTGGCCAATGCCTCCAAGGCCGGTACCATGGACGTGCTGATGAACGCCGGCCCCACCCACGACGAGATCGCCCGCATCGCCCTCGCCGAATCCCGACCGGTCTTCGGATCGTCGGCCAACCGTTCGCTTGCGGGAAGCAAGTTCGTATTCGGCGATATCGAGCCCGAGGTGCTTGCCGCGACCGAACTGGCCCTCGACCGGGGCAACAGCCGCTACAGCAACGACCGCGGCCTGGGATCGAGCATCATCGACCTGCGTGACTTCAAGCCCGTGCGGATTGGCATCTGCTTCAAGGAATTGCAAGCTGTTGCAAGCCAGCACTTCGGCATCGAGATCCCGAGTCAGGTCGCCAGCTGAAGCAGGCTGGCTTCGGGCGTGCTTTTTCGTTCGGAAAATGCCGCCCATGATCCCGCTTGACGCGCGAGTGGCCCATGATCGAAGCACCTGACTCACCCGCAAGCTTGTCAGCCTGCGAAGGACTGGCTGCGCAGGCCCGCGGCGGGCTGAGCGCAACCCGTTGGGTCGAGGCCTGTCTGGATCGGATTGCGGCCCGCGACCCGCTGATTCGCGCCTGGACGCATCTGGACCCGGAGTGCGCGCGGGCGGCCGCCCACCAGACGGACCGATCAGCACCCGCCTCCGCGCCGCTCAAGGGCCTGCCCATCGGCGTGAAGGACGTCATCGACGTCGCCGGCATGCCCACGCGTTGCAACGCATCAGCGACCGACCCGGCCCCAGTTCGGCTCGACGGCGAGTGCATCGAGCGGCTGCGCGCAGCCGGAGCGATTCCGCTGGGCAAGACGGTCACCACTGAATTTGCGTTCACTGAACCAGGCCCGACCGTCAACCCTCACGACACGCGCCGCACGCCAGGGGGTTCATCCTCGGGGTCTGCCGCAGCTGTTGCGGATTTTCACGTGCCGGTTGCACTCACCACCCAGACCGGCGGGTCGACGATCCGGCCAGCCGCCTACTGCGGCGTAGTGGGCTACAAGCCGCCCTTCGGTCATGTCCCGACGCGTGGTCTGCATTATCTAGCCCCCTCGATGGATCACATCGGCCTGCACGCGCGCTCCGTCGCCGACATCGCCCGTGTCGCGGCGGTGCTCGAGGCCCGAGCCCGGCCAGTCGGCGCCCAAGCGCCGCTGCGACTGATCCGGCTCGCCTTGCCGGCAGGCGTAGCGTGCCAGACGCAGGTTCAAGCGCTCATCGACCGTGCGTGCAACCGCCTCGCAGCTTCAGGGATCGAGATCCTGCAACAAGCTCCGCTCGAAGAATTCGATCGGATCGACGACGCCCACCGCATCCTGATGGCGGCTGAGGTCGCGCGCAGCTTCGCGGGTTGGAGCGCTGAAGCGCTTGCGAGTTTCAGCGAAAGTCTTCGATCATTCATCGCCAAGGGCCAGGCCGCATCCGAGGACGATCTCGCCTATGCCCGGGCCCGTGTGACGCGGATTGCTCAGCGCCTCTACCCGTTCGCCGAGGCGGGCGCCCTGCTGATCGGCCCCGCCACGCTCGAGACCGCCCCATTGGGCATCCGATCGACGGGCAATGCGCTCCTCAACAGGCCCTGGTCCCTGCTCGGTCTGGGCGTGATCACGATTCCGGCTGGATTGGCAGAAGACGGCCTGCCCGTCGGCCTGCAGATCGTCGACCCTCATCCGTCGGCGGATCGCCTCTTCCCCGCGGCGAGCTTCATCGAAACTGTGCTTGGCACCCGAACCGCACCCCATCAGGAGGCATGACTTGAACGATACCGCTCAACTTGACCACAGGATCGTCGAATTCGCAGCCTCGACCCGCTTCGAAGACCTGCCTGCGCATGCGGTGCGCGCCGCCCAGATGCGCGTGCTCGACTCGATCGGTGTGGCGATTGCAGCCTGGAACGCGCCACCGTCGAAAATCGCGCGCAAGATGGCCCAGCCGACCCTCGGCCCGATGTCGGCCCGCGTATGGGGCTCGCAGATGCGCACCACGGTCGACATGGCCGCGTTTGCAAACGGCGTGATGGTTCGTTATCTGGACCTGAACGATGCGTGGCGCACCCGCGACGCCCACCACCCCTCCGACTACCTGCCGGGCATCCTGGCGGTCGCCGAGGCCTGCGGGCGATCCGGTCGCGAATTCATCACCGCGCTTGCGGTGGCCTACGAAATCATGTGCCGCTTCACCGACGTGGCGCCTCTCAACTCGGCCGGCTGGGACCAACCGGTCACCGGCGTCATGGGCACGGCGATGGGTGCCGGACGGCTGCTCGGGCTGGACCGCGAAGCGCTGCAACACGCGCTCGCGCTCGCGATCACGCCCAATCTCTGCACCTATCAGACACGCGCTGGCGAACTGTCGATGTGGAAGGGTTGCGCGGGGCCCAATGGCGCGCGCAACGGCGTCTTCGCCGCAATGCTGGCCGCGGAAGGTCTGACGGGACCCTACGAATGCTTCGACGGCGTATTCGGATTCTGGAACCAGACCCTCAAGGGCGATCGCTACGCGGTCAATCTGCCCGACGGATCGAGCGACTGGCGCTGGGGCGTGTTTCAAACCAATATCAAGACCTACCCCGTCCGTGACTCCTGCCAGTTGCCGATCATGACCGCGCTGAAGTTGCGCGAGAGCATCGACCCGGCCGCAATCCGCTCGCTGCGGATCGACACCTACAAATCAGCCTGGGAAGGCGCGGTCAAGGATCGCGAGCTGTGGGCGCCGCGTACACGCGAGACGGCCGACCATTCGATGCTGTTCTCGGTCGTATGCACTCTGATCGACGGCGAACTCAGCATTCACAGCTTCGAGCGTGGCCGCTTCCTGGACGCCGACGTGCTCGACCTGATCGGACGCACCGAAGTGGTGGTGCTCGATGAGTTCACCCGCGCGACGCCCGGTGAACGCAAATGCCGGATCACTGCGACACTGGCCGACGGCCGGACGGTGAGCGCCGATCACATGGTGACGCTCGCCCAGATCGAAGCAGGCATGAGCGATGACGAACTTGAGCGCAAGTTCGTCGAATGCACTCGGGGCTTTTTTGATGAGCGCCGGCAGGAGCAACTGATCGCTGCGACCCGCAAGCTGCATGAGTCCGAACGCGTGGACGATCTTCTCGACCTGATTCGCGTGGAGTGAGACCCGCAAGAGCGCCGTGCCTGATTCACGGCGCTCTCGCTCACATCACGGGCGCGCTCACTTCCATTCGCCATTTCGAAGTGAGGCGCTGCAGCAGCGTCACGCAAAACGAGATCGCTCCCGCCACGCACATGATGACGATCAGTCCGGCGAACACGCCGGTAGAGTCGAGATTGTTCTGCGATCGTCGCAGCAGCCACCCCAGACCTGAACTGCCCACCACCAGTTCTCCGAATACCGCGCCCGTCACGGCATACGGTACGGAGACTTGCAGCCCGGTGAACATGAAAACCCCAGCGGAAGGCAGTATCACCTTGCGGACGATATCAAACCTGGACGCCCCCATCGTGCGGAGCAGGTTGATCAGCGACGCCGGTACATCGCGCACGCCCGCATAGGTCGTGTAGAACACGATGAAAAATACGATCACCGAGGTGAGGGTGATCTTCATCGCCGCGCCGATGCCCAGCCAGATGATGAAAAGCGGCACCAGCGCCAGCCTGGGCAGACTGTAGAGCGCGGTCAGAAAGGGGCGGATGATCTCGTCGAGCCAGAAGATCCGGCCCAGCAGGAGGGCCAGCAAAATACCAACGGCGCCCCCGAGCAGGAATCCATACGCGGCCGATAGCAAGGTCTCGATTGCGGTGCCCACGATCGTGCCATCGAGTAACCACTCCCAGAGCCTGATTGCAACATCGGCGGGATTGCTGACGAAGAAGGGATCGATCCAGCGATCGCTGGCGTATTGCCAGAGCCCCAGAAAGGCCAAGGGAAAGAGGATCTTGCCGACCCAGACCCACTGCCGCTGCCTGCGCCAGGCGGCGATGGTTTCACGCCGGCCCTGCTCGATACGCGCCCGCAAGGCCGGATCCTGAGCGGAAGCCGAATCGGTTACCGGCGATGTCCGATCATTCATTCAGTGCTCCTCGATGACCGGATTGGCCAGGCGCAACTCATTGCGCAGACGATGACTCAGTTCGACGAAACGCGCGTCATAGCGAATCTCCTCGACATCGCGCGGGAAAGGCAGGTCGATATCGATCCGGGCGCGAATCCTGCCTGGCCGCGAGGCAAACACATACACCTCCTGCGCAAGGGTCACCGCCTCGTCTATATCGTGGGTGACAAAGACAACGGTCATCCCGCGCTCGCTCCAAAGACGTAGGAATTCCGAGTGCAGGCGCGCGCGCAACTGCGCATCGAGCGCGCCGAAAGGCTCGTCCATCAACACGAGATTGGGGTTAGTGACGAGCACCCTCGCGAGCCCGACGCGCTTGCGCATGCCGCCTGACAATTCGCTCGGGAATGCACGCTCGAACCCCTGGAGTCCCACTTGCGTGAGCACCTGCGCCACACGCTCTTCGCGTTCGCGCGCAGGCACGCCCCTCACCTCAAGCGGCAAGCCAACATTGGCGGCCACTCGGCGCCACGGCAGCAGACTGTCGTTCTGGGTGACATAGGCCGCCTGCGTGTTGGGCGCCGTAATCGCTTGACCCTGATAGCGCACAACGCCGAGGCTGGGCGCAATCAGGCCGGCAAACATGTTCAGCAGTGTCGACTTGCCGCAACCCGAAGGCCCCAGAAGCGCGACGAAAGAGCCCCTCCGGACGCTCAGGCTCAGGTCCTCGAGCGCGGTGACAAATGACTTGCGCTCGGGACTGTAGTACCAGTGATGCACGCCCTCGGCACTCAGGATGGGGCGGCTTGGATCGGCCTCACTTGGTAGCGGTGCCGGTTGGCGCCGGAAACCACTCATGGCTTGATCGTCTTGGCGACCGAGGCGACCGAATCCAGGAAACGATTGGTCATGATGTCGTCCATACGGATGCGGGTGACGGGCGCAAGGCCGCCCGCCTTGCGGCCCAGGTTGGCCACTCGCAGCACCCGGTCGAAAGAGGCCT
>JBIKTA010000150.1:0-6200 GCA_044348315.1 Burkholderiaceae bacterium
CGGTGCGCGTTCGCGCGAGGCGTGCCAGAGGATGAATCCCGCAGCGAGAATCAGCGCCAGCGCTTGCGGGGCCTGGGCTTGGGGCGCAGCCATTCCGGGCGCTGCATCGGCGGGCGTCAGGGGTGCAGCCGACGCGCCCAGCGGGGCCGTCGCAGCAGAAGGAGCCTGAGCGTCGGCTTGCGCGATCGCCGCTCCATCCGTGGAGGGCGCAGCCGAAGCCAGCATCGGAGCGCTGAACCCGCCGTCGAGATGCGTATCCGCTAGCACCGGTATGTCGCGATCGACGATGTCCTTGCCATCACGCTCATCGTCTTCGACCCGTCGTCGAATGGCCCGATCCGATCCACCGTGAGGTGGCGCCTCGGCCAACGCCCCGAACGCCCCGCCAGGGACTTTCTCCGCAGGTCCTGCAGGGGAGGGCTGGGCCTGTTTCGACCCTTTCTGTGCGGGCTCGCCCTGAGAGGGCCTCCCCTGTGCCGACCGACTCGCAGCGGTCTGGGAATCCACGGTGCGCGCGGGCCGAACCGCTTCGCCCCATGCGGTTGAAAGCGAGGGCTGATCGGACGGTGGGGTGTGAAGCTGGATCATTGCTGTAGATTCCGATTGCTCATTGGATGTGCGAGCGGTCTGGCCCGTCGGGCCCGTGCGCGCGGAATGCGTGTGCGGGCTCCGCGCACGGTGTCAACACCCAAAACACCCGATTATCGTTCGGCAAATCCGAAAATCAATCGCTCGTGATGCCGATCCAACATTACTGTCCCTTACATGCGGAACCGCATCACGAAAGTTCCGTCGTCCGGACGCGATATGCTCGCGACTTCCCACGAGCCCACTTGCGGAGCTACCCTGATCATGGCCTGGACGCTCAAAACCCGGATGCTCGTCTATTTCGCGGCCTTCCTCGCGGGCTCGATCGCATTGACCGTGACGGCGATGGCCTGGAATGCGCGCGAAAACCTGATCGATCAGGTCGAGCGGGACGTGAGCCTGCTCGCCCGGGTACTCGCAAAAACGGTATCGGTCTCCCGAACGCTCCCCGATCAGGTCGAAGAAATCGCGGCGGCCGGCATGATTGCCTCCGCCTCGGTGCTGGCCGAGTTTGTGGCGGTTGCCGAACGGCATGGTGAATCAGCCACGACGATCCGCCAGAGCCTGCGGCGTCTGGTCGACGACACGGCGATTTCAGAGATCTGGATCACCGACAGCGCGGGTCGCGCTTATCTGAACGCTCCGCTCGAGGGAATCGACTTCACCTTCAGTCCGAACAAGAGCGAGCAGCCGCAGGCCTCCGAATTCTGGCCCCTGCTGACGGGTGAGAAAAAGGCCTTCGCTCAGGCGGTGGCCAAGCGTGAGATTGACGACAAGCATTTCAAGTATGCGGGCGTGGGCGGGGTCGATCGGCCACGAATCGTGCAGGTGGGGGTGGATGGCACGGCCATGCGGGGTGTTCGCGAGGCGGTAGGGCTCGATCGTCTCGCTGGTCTTCTGGTGGGCGATGGGGCCTTGCGCGCCATGGTGGTGGTCGATCCCGACCTCAGCACGGTCGTGAGTCAGCACAGCTATGGGACCAACGATGCGGTCAGCGCCCGACAGCGGGAGGTCCTGGCCTCAGTGATCCGCACGAACGATCTTGTGACCGAACTTCGTCCGAATGCCATTCAGGTCTACCACCCGATTCGAGACGAAGCGGGCGCGAGCCTGGGCAGCTTCATGGTTCAGATTCCGCGCGAGGGGATCGATCAGCTGCTGGAAGACCAGGTGCGTGCGGCGATCGCCATCGGACTCCTGGTGTTCCTGATTGGCGGCTATTTCAGTTTTCAGTTTGCCCAGCATCTCTCGCGGCCCATCACCCGGGTGACCGCCGTGGCGGCTGATCTTCAGCAGGGCGACTTTGGTTCGCTGGAACGTTTGGCTGAACCCGCGGCGCGTGCCGACGAGATCGGGCGACTTGCGACGGTCTTCCGTGACATGGCCGAGGAGGTTCGCAATCGCGAGCAGGTCCTCGATGCGCTGGTCACCCGGCGGACGGCCGAACTCGCTGACAAGAACCTCGCGCTTGAGCAGGCGCAGACGCAGATCAATACCGAGCTCGATCTGGCTCGCCGATTGCAGCTCGCAATCCTGCCCGCGAGTTTTCCGGATGCAAAAGCCTGCAGCGGCTTTGCCCGGATGTTGCCTGCCACGCATATGGGTGGCGATTTTTATGACTTTGTCGCGCTGCCGGATGGCAGGGTGGCGATTGTCGTCGCGGATGTCTCGGGCAAGGGTGTCGCGGCAGCGTTTTTCATGGCCGTAGCGCGAACCAGTATCAACAGCCTGATCCGTGCGCATGCCGATGAGCCGGGGCGCTGCCTTGCCATTGCCAATCGGGAAATCTGCGGGCAAAACCCGCTCGATCTCTTCGTCACCGTGTTCCTGGCTGTGTACGATCCTGGCACGGGGGAGCTTCGCTATGCGAACGCCGGGCACAACCCCCCCTTCATCCGACGCGCAGCCGGTGGTGTTGAAGATATTCCCAGCGAGCGCGATCTGGCACTCGGCGTGATCGACCCCGTTGACTATCCGACGGCGAGCAGGATGCTCGCCCCGGGCGACCAGTTGGTGCTCTATACCGATGGCGTGACCGAAGCCTTCAACGGGTCCGATCAGATGTATGGTGAGGCCAAGCTGGTGGAATTGCTGCAACGCGCCGAAGGACAGCCTGCGCCCGAACTCGTCCGCTCGATTTTCGATGATGTGGTCGCGTTTGCTGCCGGGCACGCTCAGTCTGACGACATCACCGTTGCGGTGCTCGATATTGCCAGGGTCTGACTCGGTTCTTGCGACCAGGCCTTGCGGTGAACCTGCCGGGTCTCGTTGCTTTTTTTCGTGACGTGGCAATCCGCCGACCGAGTCAATCACGCTGTACGAGAACGCTTCTTGGTGGCAATATGCCGCGCGGTCGGTCATGCTGGCCCGGGATGATTTCCTTCATGGATCGATTCACTGGAGTGACACGGTGATGCAAGCCTCCGACCAGTTTTTGAGCGTGCTGTCCGAATTCTCCCGATCGGTCGGTCTGCCCGATCAGGCCGATGTGCAGGGCATCGAATTCGCGGCGGGTGATTACACCGTTGTGGTTTTTCCCCATCCCGTTCGCCCGGATTCGCTGGTCGCCGAGGTCGTCGTGCATGAGGTCGATCCGGGCAGTCCGACCGCAGCCGTGTTGTTTCGGGCCTTACACCTGCTCAACGAGTCGGCACGTTTTGACCACGACTGGCAGATCACGGTATCGCCCGAAAATGCGATCCTCATCTACACGATTCGCCCGATTGGCCAGACGAGCGCCCCCGATCTCGAGGCGCTGCTGTGCGACGGCATCGAGCGGGCGGAGGCACTGCGCGAAGTCATCACAGGTCTGATCCACGGCGCAGACGCGGATACGCAAACCCGCTCGGTCACCCCTGTGTCGGACAGCCAGACCGCTGCGACCGGAGGGTACTCACCCGCCATGTTGCGCGCCTGAGCGCTGCGCCGGTTCAGACCCTCATTGCGGGGAACACGGCTGCGGAGCGCTCCAGCTGGGCCCCTTCAGGGCGGTCGGCCAGTCCACCCGACCGCATCCCGTCAGAGGCGGGGCCCGACGCGAGCCAGGGTTCGCTGGCTCGCTGCCGCCTGACCTCCATCAGGAACGTTTCGAGCGCCTGCGGCATTTCGTGCGGGGGAAGTCCCGCCAGATCAAGTTTTTCAATCAACAGCAACTCGCCACTGCCCGGGTCGATCGCAAAACGGACATGGCGTGAGAGTTGTCCGAAGAAATGGGTTTCGAGGAGCGCTCGAAGGGCGTTTGCTTCGACCGGAGCCGGTCCCATCACCGAATAGACGTACAGGGCTTGCTCGGCGGTCAGCTCCAGCGTGACCGCAATCCCGTCATCAAATCTGAGTTCGAGGGTCCCTTCAGCGCCGAGCGACAGCGGCCGGCCAAGATGGGTGGCGAGTGCGTCGATATGAGTGTCCGCCGAAGCCGTCATCGTCAAGCCCCCGCATCAGCGGACGGAGTATCGCCCGCCCACCCCGTCAACTGTCGCCGAATCGCTTCACGCAGGGCTTCAGGATCATCGCGGCGCTCGAACGCTGCGATCAATTCGGGCGAAAGCAACTCCAGGTAGAACTGCAAGCTGTCGATCACCCGCAGGGCGAGCAGCCCGTTGAACGCATCCGCCGGCATGGCGAGTGTGTACTGCCAGGCCCAGCACTGCGCCTGCGGGCGCACACTCATCGAGCCGAACGGCAGCAGATCATTGAGCATTTCGATCGCACCGATCGTCAACGCCCATTGCGACGAATCGATGGAAAACGGAATCAGCGCATCGATCCGCACCAGCGCAAGCGGGGGGAGGGGTTCGTCATCGTCGTCCTGCTCTTCGTCCTCACCTACGGACTGCTCGACCAGCGAGAGCCAGCGAAGGCTCACATCGTCACCCCCGAAGCACCCGGGCAGACTGCTCTCGAGCCAGTCGACCTGCGACGGGTCGTCGCTGGCATGCACCGAAACGGCATAGCCACTGTCAACGAGTTGTTCGGAAAGCACTTGCAGGAAGGGGTCACGCAGCGGTGGGTTCATGGGTTCGCCTGGAAAATCGGGATGTAGAGCGGTCGGTTCATCGCGTCCGACCCCGTCTCGGCGAGCACGGCGCCGGGCCCGGAGTGTCAGCGCATGAACTTGAGTTCCTTCGCGAGCAATCCCACGGCATGGAACATCTGGGTGTCGTCGCTGGCCTTGACCACGGTTTCAAGCGTACCGTCCGTCACACCGAAGGCTTTCAGGTCATCGCCGAGTTGCGTCTGGGCCGAATCGTCGCCAGCAAGTCTTGCATCCCGCATTGACTGCACATAGGTGAGCAGCAGCGCCTCGGGGTCGCGCCGCAACAGCTTGCGAAGCGCCGCCGCTCGGGCCAGATCCGTGGCCTGATCGCCGATCAGTCGGTAAAGCTCGGGCCCGCCCGGGTCGGCATCGTTCGGGGCGCCGGCTCCGGGTGAACTCCAGGCATCGATCGCCGTGCGGTCCGGCATGAATTCGGCCAGTACCGCCGCGACCGCCCGCCTGTTCTCCGCCGTGATCTGATAGCTGTCGCTGGCGAGTCCCGGGACCTGGATCCGGTCGAATGCCGACGAGAACTGCGCCCGGTTCTGGACCAGCGTGGTTCGCGACTGGTTCGTCTCGCGCAGCGTACGGGCCAACGCGCGGGTCACGGCCTCCTTGATCGAGGCAGTGACCGGATTCTCTGCGGAGTCGTTTCCACGACCCGGGGGCTGATTCCCGGCCTGGAAACCCGGCCCGAGGATTTCGCCTTCGTCGTCAAGCGTCAGGGAGGATCGGATTTCATCGATCATCCGGTCGATGAGCTTGGTACTCTGCGTGCCAAGCGTGCCGTACGGCCCCGGGTCGAGCAAGGCTGCCGCATGCTTGCGGAGCGGGTCCTCGATGGCCGTCTTGAAATCACGCGGCGCCTTAGCGGCTGGATTGCGCGCCTGAACGATCGCCGCGTGCGCGAACTGCTCGCAACTCGCAAAAAACGCCCGATTGAGCAGCTTGTCCGTCTGGCGGGTCATGATCGGACCCGAGATCGGGTTGGGTTCGCCGGTGATGACCTTTTTTAGCGCCTGGGTGGTGTAGGCCCCCGCCTTCCTGCGATCGGCAACGTACCGCCCAAGGCTGTAGACCGTGAATCCGGTGAGCGCGGCGATCCCGATCCACATTCCGACGGTGGCCAGCACGCCAGCGGTGACCGTCGCCCCTAACGCCGCCGCCGTATACCCGGCGATGCCGGTCGCACTCCCTGCGAAGGCCAGCCCGAAAAGGCTTGTCTTGACCGCCCGGGAGCGCGGCTCGCTGCGCCCGATCGCGAGCTTGGCCAGCGCGCGCCTCAGGGCGCTTGGTCGGGCGACGGGTCCGATCGTTGCAGACTTCTCCTCGCCGGTCTCGGCAAGCACTGCCCGGCCCTGAGTCGAGGCTTCGGCGTGAGGCCGGATCGACTTGGCGTTGTCATAGGCGAATTTCGCTGCGAACGGCAGGGTGAGGGCTCCGCCCAATGCGCCCGCGCCAAACCCGGCGGCTCCGACGACGTGAGAGATGGTGTGCTTGCCGATCTCGGTGACCGTGACTGCGGCGGCACCACCGGCCTCGAGCACGCCGCCGGCGATGGCAACCCCGGTGAGGA
>JBIKTA010000151.1:0-6178 GCA_044348315.1 Burkholderiaceae bacterium
CCAGCACGCGCAGACCCGGCGCAAAGCGCGCCGCTTCTTGCGCCCAGTTGGCGAGCAGCGATGCCGGTACAACCAGCAGACTGGGGGCAGGGCCCTCGGCGCGCTTGCGCACCAACAGAAGTGCCAGCACCTGTATCGTCTTGCCCAGGCCCATGTCGTCGGCGAGGCAGGCCCCCAGGCGCAAGCTTGACAACAAGTGCAGCCAGCGCAGCCCGTGCTGCTGGTAGGGGCGCAGGCTGGCACACAGCTCAGGGCCCGCATCCACGGCCGCCAGACCCTCCGGCCCGCGCAGGGCAGCGAGCGTCTCGGCAAGCCAGGGGCCGGCATTGACCTGGGCCCATTCGTGGCTGGCCGCCACCTCCCGCCCACCGACGGTGGCACTCGCACCGGCCAGTAGGCGCATGGCATCGAAGAAGCCCAGCCCCTGCGCGCTCGCCAGTCGCTCCACGCGCTGAAACTGACTGAGCGTCTGCTGCAGCCGCTCAGGGTCGACCTGTACCCACTGACCCCGGATCAACACCAATCCGCGACTGTCGGCGAGCAGCGTCTTGACTTCGGCATCGGTCAGCGGCTCGCCGTCGATGCATACCGAGGCCTGGAAGTCGAGCAAGGCTTCCTGCCCGACCCGCGAAGGCGGGCGCGCGCCGACCGATGCACTGACCGTGGCGCGTGCAGGGCGATTGGCCCGCCACTGGGCCGGCAGGCGCACGACCACGCCAGCCTGCTCGAGTCGGGGCACGTCCTGGAGCGCAGTCAGCGCCTCGTCCACGCTGAAACGAAGCGGCTGGAAGATCTCGCGTCGGTCGATCAAGTCCTTGAGCCAGGGGCAGGCTTCACCGGCCCGCTGCAGCGGTGCGAGCAGCGCGAGGAGCCGTTCCTTGTCGTCAGCCGCTGCATACTCGCGCAAGGCTTCGCCCAGCGGTCGGTGCTGCGCCTTGCCCTGCGCTGACAGACGGGTCGTGTAGGTCGCGAGAAACGCAAAGGGAAAGTCCGCGTCCTTGCGGTTTTCTGCCAGATGCAGATGTACGCGACCGACGAGGTTCCAGGCCGGATTGCGCCCCTTGAGAAAGGCCGCAAGCGGCAGCCCCGAGTCCTGAAGGGCCGCATGCAAGGTGGTGTCGAGCTCCCGCCAGTGCTGCGTCAGTACCTCGACCGTCAAGTACTCCGCCCCATCCATGGGCGGCACGGACCAAGCCAAAGCCTGCAACTCAGCGGCCTCGGGCACGGGCACGCGTCCTGCGCACTGTTCGGCTGCCTCGGGCAGGGTGCATAGAGCGGTCAGGTAGCGAACCGCCAGATCCCGCCACCAGGCGATCACAGGCGGGAGCGGGAGGCCCACCTGTTCAATGCCCAGGCCCAAGAGGACCTGACCTGGCGGGAGCGTGCTATCCGCTAGGAGGCGTTCGGCGAGTGCCCCGGGCAAGGCTGGAGCGTCCGGCACGGGCACCGCGATGAGGCGGCCGTGGGGAGTCAGGGCAAATGTGCAGGGACTCATCGGGGACTGCGTGGGCGGGGCGCGGGCCCCGCTTACAGAAACCGCGTTCCGTGCTCGCCTGCCTCGCGCATGGCCCAGTAGGTTTGGTCCAGTCGTTGCGTGATCGGACCGGGGGCCGAAGGAAGCGGCCGGCCGGCCACTTCACGCACGGCCAATGCGCCGCCAGCAGTGCTGGTGGTGAAAACCTCATCGGCACAATAGAGGTCGAAGGCCGTCAGGTTAGCCTCTCGCCAGGGCACGCCTGCGCGGTCGGCGCACTCGAGAATGGTTTGCCGGGTAATGCCGCGGAGAATCTGGTCGCCGGGGGTATACAGCACCCCGTCACGCACCAGAAAAATATTCGAGGAGGGGCCTTCGGAAACGTAGCCCTGCGCGTTCAGCCAGATCACCGCGTCATAGCCGGCAGACAGCCCCTCGAAGCGCGCGAGCTGAAAGTGCAGGCGGTCCAGCGCCTTGTAGCGGGGATCGAGTGTGTCGGGCGAGAAGCCGCGCAAGTGGCTGATGCCCAACCGGATGCCTTCGCGCCGCTTGGATTCGTCGGCCAGATAGGCATAGGGGGCGACCCAGACGATTTCCGTGGGGTCGTGATCACGCGGGTCCGCCCCGATGACTTTTGCGACCCCGCGGGTGGCAATGAATCGGACGCTGGCATCGGGCAGGGCGTTTCGACGCGTGGTCTCGATGACCGCCTCGCGCCATTGTGCCGGGGACAAGCGGGAGCGGATCGCAGTCGCGCGCAGCGACAGGAAAAACCGCTCGATATGCTGGTCGAGCTTGAAAAGGGTGCCGCGCCAGGCCGACACCACATCAAAGATGCCGTCGCCGAGCAGGAAGCCCTGATCCAGGATCGAAATCCTGGCCTCTGAAAGCGGCACATACTCGCCGTCGAGATAGACGATCGCCTCGTTATTCACGGTATGTCCTTTTGTTGGTCTGGGCGCTGCTGCGCTCAGTTCACCGCAGCACCCGAATCCGCCACCACTTTTCGCCATTTGATCATTTCAGTTTGGATGAAACGGCCAAAGTCGGCAGCCGGCGCCGCCACCACTTCGCCACCCTGACCAACGATCTTTGCCTCGTTGTCCGGCTGTTTGAGCCCCGCGGCGATCGCCTGGTTGATCTGCTGCACGATGGCGGGCGGTGTTCCGATGGGTGCAAGCACGCCGTACCAGATCTCTCCGACATATCCGGGTAGCGTTTCGGCGACTGCGGGAAGATTGGGCAGCGCCGCGACACGCTTGGGCGCGGTCACCGCAATCGCGCGCAATTGGCCCGATTTGATCAATGGCAACGCGGGGGCGAGCCCATCGATCATGATGGGCACCTCGTTGGCGAGCACGGCCATCCTTCCCGGGGTGCTCCCTTTGTAGACGATGCCACGCAGCTTGATGCCGGCCATGCTGGCCAGCAATTCCATGTTCAGGTGCGGCGTGGAGCCGTATCCTGCGTTCACGTAATCCACCGCATCCGGCTTGGCCTTGGCCATGGTGATCAGTTCTTCTACGGTGCGAGCGGGAAAGCTTGGGTGTGCGATCAGCACCTGGGTGGTGTTCGCGATCTGGATCACTGGTGCCAGCGTCTTCTCGACGTCAAAAGGCATCTTGTAGATGAACGGATTGATTGCGATGTTCGATGCCGAGGCGGCGAGCAGGGTATGACCGTCTGCAGGCGCGCGCACCACGATTTCGGTGGCAATGATCCCGTTGGCGCCGGGCCGGTTCTCGATCACCACAGACTGGTTCAAGGCGTCCTTCAGGATTTGCCCGACCTGCCGCGCCAGCAGGTCGCCCGTGCCCCCCGCTGCAGTGGGCACGACGATTCGTATGGGTTTGCTCGGAAAGGTCTGCGCCCGCACGGGGAGGGTGGGCAGCAATAGTCCAGCTGCGCCAGCGATTGAAAGCTTGCGGCGGGTGATTTGCATGGTGTTGTTTCCTGTTCGTGAATGTGATGGAAGCAGGGCCGCCTGGGCGGATGCTGTCAATAGCCTGCTCGGCGATCTTCCGGCGTGCCGTAGCGCGCCTCCATGGCCTTGATTTCGTCCATGCCGAGAATGTCGAACCACTCGACGAAAGTCGCCATGGAGTCACGCAGGTGCGCCACCGTCCCTTCAGTCTTTAGTTCCCGGAGGAAGCGCCGCACGGCCGGAATCGCTGACAGGATCGCGAAATTGGGGTAGATCGCCAACTTGTAGCCCAGGCGCTCGATCTCGTCACGGTGAAGGAACGGGGTCTTTCCGCTGGAGGCCATGTTGAAAAGCGCCGGCACCTTCAAGGCGCGCGGAATGCTCTCGAGCGCTTCAGTCGTTCCCGGCGCTTCGACGAAAACCATGTCCGCGCCAGCCTCTTCATAGGCGCGGGCGCGGTCCAGCGCGCGGGCCAACCCTTCAACCGCCAGGGCGTCGGTGCGGGCGATGATGACGAAATCCTGGTCCACACGCGCATCGCAGGCAGCCCGGATCTTGTCGGTCATCTCCGTGGGGCTGACGAGCGATTTGCCGGACAAGTGACCACAACGTTTTGGCAGGTTCTGGTCCTCGATATGGATGGCTGCGACGCCTGCCTTTTCGTAGGCTCGCACGGTGCGCACGACGTTGATGGCATTGCCGTAACCCGTGTCCGCATCGGAAATGACCGGCAGCTGGCTGGCATCGACGATTCGGCCCGCGTTGTCCACCATTTCAGTCATGGTCAACAGGCCAACGTCGGGCATGCCCAGACGCACAGCCGAGGTCCCGCCACCCGTCATGTAAATGGCTTGAAAGCCCTCTGCAGCGACCATTCTCGCGTTGAGTGCGTCGGCCACACCAGGGGCCACAATCAGGCCGGGTTCGGCCATCAGGCGGCGCAGCCGGCGCGTTGGGCGTTCCTGTTTGTCGTTCATTGGATGGGTCTCCTCAAGCCCAGGGAAATGCTTGTCTGTAGCGCTGCTCGAAGTCCTCGATCGCGCCCACCTGTTGCATCGTCAGATCGATGGCAGACAAACCCTCGAGCAGACAATGACGGCTGAACCCGTCGATCTCGAAGGTATGACGGTGACCGCGCGCGTCCTCCACGTACTGGTCGCGCAGGTCGATCGTGAGCGAGACACCCGGTTGAGCATGCAGTTGCGCGCGCAGATCGCCGGTCGCCTCGGCCGACAGTCGCACCGGCAGCAGACCATTCTTGATGCAGTTGTTGTAGAAGATATCTCCGAAACTGGCCGCGATCACGCAGCGCAGCCCGTAGGTTTGCAGTGCGATGGCCGCCGCCTCCCGGGAGGAGCCACCGCCAAAGTTCTCGTTGGCCACCAGGATGCGCGCCGCACGGTAGGCGGGCTGATTGAGCACGAAGTCCGCGTGCAGTTGTCCCGCCGAATCAAACCGCTGATCGTGCAAGAGGTAAGTGGGGTAGGCCGGATCGCTGCGTCGTTTGAGGAGAAACCGAGGGGGCAAGAGCTGATCGGTATCGATGTTATTGGCATCGATCGGCGCCGCGACGGCAGTGAGGTGGACGAAGGGTTCCATCACAGCATCTCCCGGACGTCAACGATACGACCCTGGATGGCCGCTGCAGCCGCCATGATCGGGCTCGCCAGGTGGGTGCGGGAACCAGGGCCTTGGCGCCCCATGAAATTTCGATTCGAAGTGGAGACGCATCGCTTGCCCGCAGGCACCGTGTCGCCGTTTGTCCCGACACACATCGAGCAGCCGGGATGCCCCCACACGAAACCGGCCTCCATGAAGATCCGATCGAGCCCTTCCGCCTCGGCCTGTGCCTTGACCAGCCGGGAGCCGGGGACCGCGAGCGCCTGGACCTTGGCTTTCCTGCCTTTAAGGATCTGCGCTGCAGCGCGGAGGTCCTCGATGCGTGAATTGGTGCAGGACCCGATGAAGACCTGGTCGATGGGCAAGCCCTCTAATGCCGTGTTGGGTTTGAGACCCATGTAGTCGAGCGCACGTGCCATCGTCCGTCGGCGCTCCGAGTCTGCTTCGTCGGCAGGATCGGGTACGCGCCCAGTCACGGGCAGCGTGTCGGCCGCGGTATTGCCCCAACTCACCATGGGCGAGAGCCTGGCAGCGTCGAGCGCCAGTTCGCGTGAGAAGGTCGCACCCGGGTCAGAGCGCAGTGTTCGCCAGTAGCCGATAGCCGCATCCCATTGGTCCCCGGTCGGTGCCATCGGTCGGCCACGCAGATAGGAAAAGGTCGTCTCGTCAGGCGCGATCAGACCACCGCGCGCCCCAGCCTCGATCGACATGTTGCATACCGTGAGGCGTGCCTCCACGCTCATGGCCTCGATCGTGCTGCCTGCATATTCGATCACTTGTCCAAAGCCACCTGATGCGCCCAGTTCTGCGACGATGGCCAGAATCACGTCCTTGGCAGTGACGCCGTGAGGCAGATCGCCGTCAACGCGAACTCTCAAGGCCTTGAGCGGCTTGGCCCACAGGCAGCCCGTTGCCATCACGTGTGCCGTGCCGCCTCCGATGCCAAAGGCGAGCGCGCCCAGTGCCCCATGCGTCGAGGTGTGAGAGTCGCCACACAACAGGAAGAAACCCGGAAGCGTCATACCCTGCTCGGGCCCGACCACGTGGGAGATGCCCATGCGCGGGTCATCCAAGCCAAAGTGGCCGAGGCCGTAGTCGGCGCAGTCCTCTGCCAGTCCACGCACCATGGCGCGCCGCTCGTCGTCGGCGACATCCTCCAG
>JBIKTA010000153.1:0-6144 GCA_044348315.1 Burkholderiaceae bacterium
TGCCGGTCCGAGTGCATGGCGCGTATGTGGCCGATGAAGAGGTTCACAAGGTCGCTGAGCATTGGCGCAGTGTGGCCGAGCCCGACTATATCGAGGGGGTGCTCGAGGGCGGCGTGCCCGAGGAGGTCGATGCGGGCAGCGCCGTCGGCTTTGGCGGCCTGTCGCAGACGCTCTCCGAGGCGGGTGTGGACGGCGAGGCCGACCCCATGTACGACCAGGCTGTGGCGGTGGTACTCAAGCACAAGCGCGCGTCCATCTCGCTCGTTCAACGCCATTTGCGTATCGGCTACAACCGCTCGGCGAGATTGCTCGAGCAGATGGAAAAGTCCGGTATCGTTTCGGCAATGAGCACCAACGGTAACCGCGACATTCTGGTCCCGGCGCGCAGCGAAGAATGAGCACCCCGGTCGCGGGCTTGCTAGCGTGGCGCTTGCCGACGCCGCGTGCCGTGCTGAGATGGGTGTTTTTCCTGCTGATGGTCGCGTCCTGTCTCATGGTGGGTCGATCCGTCGCTGCGGCGCCCGGCGAGGGCCGCGCGCAGTTCGAGACTTTTGTCAGCTCGACCTCCCGTGCTCAGGGTCAGTTTCGGCAGGAGATTCGCGAGCGCGATGGCCGTCTGGTCGAGACGAGCGAAGGCCGTTTTGCATTCGAGCGGCCCGGTCGATTTAGATGGGAGGTCATCAAGCCGATCGCTCAGCTGCTGGTCGCTGACGGCCAGCTGCTTTACTTCCACGATGTGGACCTTGCGCAGGTCACCGAACGTCGGCTCGAGCAGGCGCTCGCCTCGACGCCCGCCGCGCTGCTTTTTGGTGATGCGTCGCTCGATCGAGATTTTGAGGTCCGCGATGCGGGGCAGTCTGCGGGCGTGGCCTGGTTTGAGGCGCGGCCGCGCTCGGCTGATAGCGGGATCGAAACCCTGCGAATCGGCATGCACGAGGGGCAGCCTGAGCTCATGGAGGTGGTCGACGCATTCGGGCGCACCTCCCGTTTCACCTTTTTCGCGCTTCGCCGAAATCCGGCGCTCGATCCGATGCTCTTCAAGTTCGTACCGCCCCCCGGTACCGATGTGATCCGTCAGTGATATGAACGCGGGTTCAGCTGCGCAAGCCTTGTCGGAGTCGGGCCAGACCCGACTGATCGGCGTTGTGTCGGTCGTGCACGGCGTCTCGCATTACTACCATCTGTTGCTTGCGCCGCTCTTCCCCTGGTTGCGTGATGAATTCGGCTTCAGCTATGCGGAGCTCGGCCTGCTGATGACTGTGTTCTTTGTCGTGTCAGGCATCGGTCAGGCGCTGGGCGGTTTTGTCGTTGACCGCATCGGACCGCGTCCCGTTTTGCTTGCGTCCCTGGTTTGCTTCATTCTCGCCTGCCTCGTCCTGGCATCCGCATCGGGCTATCCGATGCTCATTCTGGGGGCCATGCTCGCGGGTCTCGGCAATGCGGCGTTTCATCCGATCGATTTCTCGATCCTGAATTCGCGGATCCGGACCGAGCGGCTCGGGCGGGCCTACGCGATGCATGGACTGTCCGGCAGTCTGGGGTGGGCGGTCGCGCCTCTGATGCTGACCGCCATCGCCCACGTGGGGGGCTGGCGCTTGGCGTTTCTGGCAGGGATGCTGCCCGCTGTGATCGCGTTGTTGATCTGCGCCTGGGCACGGACCGATCTGGTTGTTCGGCCCCTTGAGGCGCGTCCGGGTGATCGGAGTGGTGGCGCCAAGGATCCGCTCACAGTTGCTGCCTTGCTCAGGATGCCGGCGCTTTGGTTCAGCGCCTTCTATTTTTTTGCCTCGGCGAGCGCGTTTGGCGCAATTCAGTCGTTCGGAGCTGAATCCATGCGGCTGCTCCACGACCTTGATCTGAGTTGGACGGGTTATCTGCTGAGCGTCTATATGGTCGGCAGCGCGGTGGGCACACTTCTGGGGGGCTATCTGCTTTCCGATCCCGCAAAGGTCGAGCGATTCGTGACCCGTAGCTTCGTCGTTGCAGTGCTGCTCGCACTCACGATTGGATTGGCTCCGATCCCTGCCTGGAGCGTGCCGGTTCTTTTTGTCCTGCTGGGCGTTACGACCGGGCTCGCCGGGCCGGCGCGCGATCTGCTGGTCAAGCGTGCGACACCCCCCGGCGCCTCGGGCCGGGTGTATGGGCTCGTTTATTCGGCGCTCGATGTCGGCATTTCGATTTCGCCCGCGGTGTTCGGATTGCTGATGGATGCGGGCTTCCCGGTGCTGGTCTGGCTGGGTGTGTCGATCGCCTATGGCGTGCTGATTCTTTCTGCCAACTTGATTGGCCGGGCAACGCGCGAGCGTCCGGCCGCGGGCTGATCGAACGATGACTTCCCGTCCCACGACTCGGGCGACCGACATCCCGCTCGCCGAGCGTCTCCGGCCGCGTACCCTTGATGAGGTGATCGGCCAGTCGCATTTGCTCGGGGCGAGTAAGCCCTTGCGTGTGGCCTTCGAGTCTGGCAAGCCTCATTCGATGCTGTTCTGGGGCCCGCCCGGCGTGGGCAAGACCACACTCGCGAGGCTCATGGCGGCGGCGTTCGACTGCCGTTTCATCGCCATCTCGGCCGTGTTGGGTGGCGTGAAGGACATCCGCGATGCGGTGGAAGAGGCGAGGCAGGCCCGCGATCAGGGTTTGCGGACTATTGTCTTCGTCGATGAGGTGCACCGTTTCAACAAGGCGCAGCAGGACGCCTTTCTCCCGCATGTCGAGAGCGGGCTCTTCATTTTCATCGGGGCCACGACTGAAAATCCGTCCTTCGAAGTCAATGCCGCGCTGCTGTCTCGGGCCCGGGTCTATGTGCTGCAGCCGCTTTCGGTTGAAGAAATGCAGCAATTGTTTGCGCGAGCCGAGGGCATCCTCGATGAGGGGGTGGGGTTCGACGAACAGGCCCGCGAGCGTCTGATCGGATGGGCCGACGGCGATGCGAGACGACTGCTGAATGCGATCGAGATCGTGGTCGATGCGGCAATTGCGACCGAGTGCCGATTGATCGACGGCGCCTTCCTCGAAAACGCCCTGTCGCAAAACCTGAGGCGCTTCGACAAGGGCGGTGATGCGTTTTACGATCAGATCAGCGCCTTGCACAAGTCGGTGCGCGGCTCCGATCCCGATGCGTCGCTGTACTGGCTGTGCCGCATGCTCGATGGCGGCGCTGACCCGCGCTACCTCGCTCGGCGTGTGATCCGTATGGCGAGTGAGGATATCGGTCTGGCCGATCCGCGTGCTTTGACGCTCGCGCTCGATGCCGCACAGACCTACGAGCGGCTGGGTTCGCCCGAGGGGGAATTGGCGATTGCGCAGGCCGTGGTGTTTCTCGCCTGCGCAGCCAAATCGAATGCCGTGTACAAGGCCTACGGGGCCGCCAGGCGTTTTGTGGCCGAGCAGGGCTCTGCGCCGGTGCCGATGCATCTGCGAAACGCGCCCACCGCGCTGATGAAGTCGCTCGGGCACGCCAAGGGCTATCGTTACGCCCATGATGAGCCCGATGCGTTCGCGGCTGGGGAAACGTATTTCCCTGAAGGGCTCTCAGCCCGCTTTTACGAGCCGACCGATCGGGGACTCGAGATTCGGATCGGTGAAAAGCTCGCGAGGCTGCGTGCGCGTGGCGCCAAGCCTGCGGTGTAAACTCCGCGCGTCCTTTTTGAGGGTTGTCAGTCATGCTCGATATCGCGCTGTTGCGCAAGGAACTTGATGCGGTCGCCAGGCGGCTCGCCGACCGTGGGTATTCGCTCGACGTTGCCGGGTTCACGGCACTCGAATCC
Source organism: Burkholderiaceae bacterium (assembly GCA_044348315.1). Taxonomy (GTDB): domain Bacteria; phylum Pseudomonadota; class Gammaproteobacteria; order Burkholderiales; family Burkholderiaceae_E; genus SYIM01. The sequence continues at coordinate 3,768 of JBIKTA010000153.1, forward strand.
GAGCGGAAAGCGCTTCAGGTCAGGGCGGAAACCTTGCAGGCGCAACGTAATGCGTTATCGAAGTCGATTGGTCAGGCCAAGGCCAAAGGCGGGGATACTGCAGCGCTGATGACGGAAGTCACCTCGATTGGTACGGCACTCGACGCGGCTGCGAGCGAAAGCGAGGCCGTGCTCGCGCGGCTCAATGCCTGGCTGCTTCAGGTACCGAATCTTCCCCACGCATCGGTACCCTTGGGCGGCGATGCGAGCGGCAATGTCGAAGTGCGCCGCTGGAGCCCGGATCCTGCCGGGCCCCGCGTGTTTGATTTCACGCCGGTCGACCACGTTGACGTGGGCAGGGGGATCGGCCTTGATCTCGAGGCGGGCGCCAAGCTCTCGGGCGCGCGTTTTGCGGTGATGCGTGGCGGTGTGGCCCGTCTGCATCGGGCGCTTGCGCAGATGATGCTTGATGTTCAGACGAGCGAGCACGGCTACCAGGAGTGCTACACGCCCTACATCGTCAGCCGCGAGACCTTGCAGGGGACCGGCCAGCTTCCGAAATTCGAGGAGGACCTGTTCGCCGTCAGAAAGGGGGGCCAGGAAGGGGAGGGCGAGGCGCTCTACCTGATTCCTACCTCTGAGGTGTCGCTCACCAATCTCGTACGCGGAGAGATCGTCCCCGCCGATCAGTTGCCCATTCGACTGACGGCCCATACGCCCTGTTTTCGATCAGAAGCGGGGTCATACGGTCGCGATACGCGCGGCATGATCCGGCAGCACCAGTTCGACAAGGTCGAGATGGTGCAGATCGCGCAGCCCGATCAGTCCTACGAGGCGCTCGAGCAGATGGTCGGGCACGCTGAGGTGATTCTCCAGCGGCTGGGTTTGCCGTACCGGGTGATGTTGCTCTGCACGGGCGATATGGGTTTTGGTGCCGCCAAGACCTATGACCTCGAGGTTTGGTTGCCATCCCAGGGGACGTATCGCGAGATCTCGTCGGTGTCGAACTGCGAGGCGTTCCAGGCGCGTCGCATGCAGGCCCGCTTCCGAAACGCGCAAGGCAAGACCGAGTTGTTGCACACCTTGAACGGTTCGGGGCTGGCGGTGGGTCGCACTTTGGTTGCTGTGCTCGAGAACTACCAGCAGGCCGATGGCTCGGTCGTGATTCCCGATGCCTTGATCCCGTACATGGGGGGCCTGGAACGGCTCGAGCGGAACTGAGCGGCGGGTAGGTTTTCGAAAGCCGGGGCGCTTGGGCAGTGGGCTCATCGTTTCCGGGAGTGTCTCGCGGGATCGGGCAGGATCTTCCGCTCCACCAGCACCGATAGCCAGTGCTTGACGCACTCTTCGGTGTCGTAGACCTGGTTGAAGCCGGCGCGCTTGATCTTCACTGTGCTGACGAAGGTCGGAGCGGGTGCTGCTTTCAGTCCGAATCCGAAGCGCGAGTCGGCCGAGTGATGCGACTCGCCGAGCAGACTGGTGAGCGGCATTTTCCGGAGTCCCTGCTCGTCCACGATCCTGTCCCAAACGACCGACTGAGCGGGCAAGTATTCGGCGAGCCGTAGCGGGCGATCGGGCCCGAGATCGACCTTCAGATGTTCGGCGAGGCTGGGCCACAAATCCTTCCAGCTGAATACCTCCCCATTGGTCAGGTTGAAGTGCTCATTCCAGACCTGCGGGTTTGCGGCGGCCCAGACGCAGGCCTGTCCGATCAGCCGCACATCGACTGCTTCACGCGGGTAGGCGATATGGCCCGGGTAGGAAAACGCCTCGCCCAACTCACGGCATAGCGCCGCGAAGACGCCGATGACCGGAATCGTGTTCATCGCAACGCCGACGTTGGGACCGACAACGATCGTCGGTCGGAAGATCGTCCATCCGAAGCCGGTCGCCGCGGATTTCTCGCGGATGTAGTCTTCCTGGAACCAGTAGGAATTGGGATGGTCATCGCGCGTAAAACGCTCGCGCGCCGGTATGCGGATCGGGTGAATGTGCGCACCATAGGCCTTCGTGCCCTGGAGAAGCGTCAGGTGCTTGACCTTGGCGAGTCGGGTGAGCGGCTCCATCAGATGGGTGATCATCCGCAGATTGGTCGACATCTGATCGGAGTCCTGCCAGCCTGCGATCAGGCCGGGCTTTTCGTGGACCGCGGCATAGACGACATGCGTGACCTCACGCAATGTGCTGAAGGCACTCGACGACTCGTCAGCGTTCTGGAGATCAACCGCCAGATGTTGGAACGGTCGATCGCTGAACACCTCGGGCCTTCTTCGCGAGACGGCGATGACCGACCAGCCTGCATTCAGGAATGCATCAACAGCGGCCGATCCCACCAGTCCGCTCGCGCCCGCAACCAGTACGGTGTTGGTCATGGGTGTCATCAATCGATCTGCAGGTT
>JBIKTA010000152.1:0-6144 GCA_044348315.1 Burkholderiaceae bacterium
CAAAAGCTTGCCAATCGAGACCTTGGCGACGGTTGCATAGACCACTGCGAGCGCACTCGGAGGAATCAGCATCGCGAGTGCGCCGCTCCCCATGATCGGTCCCATCGAGAGGTCGTGGGCATAGCCGCGCGCCTTCATCGAGGGCAGCAGCATGCTGCCGAGCATCGCGGTATTGGCGACGGTCGAGCCGCTCAATGCGGCAAAGACGGTGCCACTGCCCACCGTCAGAAAGCTCAGCCGTCCGGGCACGCGGCCGAGCAACTTGTCCATCGCTCCGAGTGCACGGCCAGCGATATTGGAGTGCCAGAGGATCTCGCCCATCAGTACGAAGAGCGGAATCGGCAGCAAGCTGAAAGACGTGACCGACGCGTAGATGCTGAGAATCAGCTGGTGGTAGGCGCGCCCGCCGCCTTGCAGCAATTCGATGCCGGCCAGGTTGATGATCAGGAAGGCAAATGCGACCGGAAAGCCGAGCACAAGCAGAATCAGCAAGGCGCCGATGATCAGGGGCAGCAGGATCCACCACTCGATCATGTCGACTCCGCCTCGCCGGGTGCGGCCCGCAGCGCCTTACGGGCATATTCGAGCGCGCAGACGAAAAATCCCAGCGGTATGGCCGAATAGATCAGGAATTGGGGGGTCTGCAGGATCGCCTCGATCCGCGCGCCCTTGCTGTAGCTCTCCCAGGTGGCGATCGCGCCCCAGACTGCGACAAACAGGCAGGCCGCACTCACGCAAAGCGCGACAACCCTCGCGAGCCGCGACCGGAGCGGCTCAGGCAGCCGCCCCGTCACGATATCGATCGATACATGGCCGTCGTGTCGCGCGAGCCAGCCCATGCCCAGGCAGGGAATGAAGAGCAGAAAGTACTCGGTCACCTCGAAGGTCCAGGAGAGCGGGCTATTGAAAAAATAGCGCGCCACAACTTCGAGGGAAACCATCAGCACGGCACAGAGCAGCAGTCCCGCCGCGATCACCGCCAGACCATCTTCGATCCGGTCGAGCAGGCGATTCAGGTTGAGCGTCATCGCGGACGGACCACCGGTCATGGACAGATCTCAGCCGCCGAGTTGCTGCAGCTTTTCAAGGACGCCCGGTGAGCGCTTGATGGCCGCATCGTTCTTCTCGATGAAATCCTTCCAGCCTTCATCGTAAGCGGTACGGACATAGCGCTCCGCGTCGGCGGGGGAGAACTTGATGTACTGCAGGCCGAGTTTCTTGAGCTTCTGGTCTTCCTTGCTCAGGCGATCGCCCATGAATTTCTCGACCCGCCCCTCGAGCTCCGCCCCGATTTCGGTGAGCGTCGTGCGGATGTCGGCCGGCAGCTTGTCCCAGACGGCCTTGTTCATCAAGATCGAACCATCGAGCGAATAGAAGGGGTGATCGATCACGTAGCGCGTCACCTCGTTCCACCCGAATACATCGATGCCGGTGTAGGTCCAGCCATAGCCGTCGACGACCCCCCGCTCCATCGCGGTGTAGACGTCCCCGGGGCCCATCGCGACGGGCGCCCCGCCGAGTGCGCGTACCAGTGGGGTGTAGACCGGAGAGACCCGGATCTTGAGTCCCTTGAAGTCGGGCTTGTCGACGCGCTTGGAGGTGTAGATCCGGAAGCGGTTGCCGCCGGCAGTGTTGGCCAGATACACCACGCCGCCCTGATCCAGATGTATCTGACGCATGAGGTCGAAGTAGCCACTCTTGCGCAGCTCAGTGGGGGACTTGCTGGTGAACTGGACGGCTGCGGCCATCGGCACCTCGGTCCGGTAATAGGCTGCAGCACTCAGCAGGACGTCGATGACGCCGTTCTTGAGTGCCTGGGTCTGCTGATTGGGCGGCACGACTTCGGGGCCACCGAGATAGCTGATCGTGACGCGGCCCTTGAGGCGCTGGCTGACCAATTCCTGAAACTGGAAGAAGGCCTTGCTCAGGTCGTAATCCGCAGTCCAGGGCGTGATGCCGCGGAGCACGATCGGGGCGGACTGCTGGGCTCGCGCGCCCGTATGCGGCGCAATCAGCAGTGAGGCGGTCGACCCGGCGACGGTCAACAAACGGCGGCGCGACTGAGAGGGGGCAGGATGAACCACGATCAATCTCCTGGCGGAAGGGTGGGGGGAGAGCACGCCATGATAGGAATGCTTGCCCGAATCAGTCCATGCCGGAGAATTCACTCCCCCTATGCACGCTGTGCATAATCACCCGAGGGTGAATCGGTATTCAGCCTGGATCGGGTTTGAGGAGATCGTGGCAGATCTCGCGCAACCAGCGATTGGCCGGGTCGGCGTGGAATCGCTCGTGCCAGTAGACGCGGATATCGTAGGTCGGGATCCAGATGGGGGGTTCCATGATGAGGATCGGTGCGAGCCGGGCGAAGGCCTCGGCGAGTTGCCCCGGGATGATCACCATCAGATCGGATTTCGCAATGACGAAAGGCAGAACGAGAAAGTGGGGAACCTCGAGCATCACACGGCCGCGCATGGGCTGCTGTCTCAGGATGCGTTCGAGCCGCAGGTGTCCCTGGCCGCTCGAGGTCGTGACTGCATGGGGAACGGAGTGGAAGGCCTCGAGGCTCATGCCCGCTTCAAAAGCCGGGTGACCGGCCCGTGCCACGCAGACGTAGCGCTCCGTAAAAAGATAACGTTGGCGAAAGCCTGCGTCCAGGTTGGTGAAAAAGCCGATGGCAAGATCGACATCGCCTGATTCGAGCGAGGTGCCCGGATGTTGCGTTGGAATGGGAGAGACCCGTACGCTCAGACCGGGTGCGTGTTTGCCGAGGTGGGCGAGCAGCGGCGGGAGGAACACCGTCTGGCCGATGTCGCTCATGTAGAGGGTGAACAAGCGTTCAGATTGACGGGGGTCGAAGGGCCCGGAGTGCTCGATACCCTGGCGCAGCGTCAGAAGCGATAGGCGAGCCGCGCGGGCGATCGTCTGCCCGTGCGGGGTAAGTTGCATGCCGACCGAGGTTCGTACGTACAAGGGGTCGCCGATCTCGCGACGCAGTTTGGCCAGGGCATGACTCGCGGCCGATTGCGAGAGGCCCACCTCGATTGCGGCCGCCGACAGGGTCCGGGAGTCGCCGATCGCAGCGATCAGTTCGATCTGCTTGAGATCGAGGTTGAGGCTACGTCCGCCGATTTTCATTGTGTGGGTTTGCGTACCAGCTTGATCGGGTGACGTCCGTCCTCGCGACGGGTCAGCAGCCAGTGCGAGAGGCTGCGGTCCATCTCGTCAGAGTGCTTGGGAAACCAGCGGGCCAGTTCGACGGCGAACCGCCTTGCGACATCATGGCGGCCGGCCGCAAGCAGGGCGCGCACGTCGTCGCCCGAGGCCAGGACCGCAGCGTGTTCGTCCAGATGACAGGATGCACCCGAGTAGCGTGTGTCCCTCATTTGTCTGGCCTCTTCGTCGAAGTGACGACGGGCGTGGTCCAGAAAGGCTTCGAGCGATTCGGCCAGATCCTGGTCGGTGCTACGCAGCAGTCGGTCGAGCACCTCGGTGAACTCGTGGTGCATGGCATCTATTTCAGGGTGGCCGAGGGCGAAATCCTCACGCCAGTGAAAGCCCTGGTTGGCGGGCAGGGGGGGGTGGAGAGGGTGTTGAGCGTCAGTCATGTTTGAGATGATCCTAGATTCGGCAGTTGGGGACGCACGAGAGGCTGTTGAGGCAGGTCTGGGGCTAGGCGGGAGCCATGGGTGGACTCAATGTCCACCCATGGCGAGCAACAACGCCCCGGGCCTGAAGCGGCAGCCGAGCGGGCGTGCAGCGTCTTCACCAAGCGAGTGACTCTCGACGTGAGCGCAACCCTTTGAAAGATTGGAAAGTTCATGCGGATTCAAGCGGCCAACTGCCGGATCTAGGATGATAAAGGCTCTCAAATTTGAAGGTGCCAGTAGACCCAATGTGCAACCCGTCAGTCCCGCTCGACGAGTAGACTTTCCGTTCTCCTTCCTGTTCGTTCGTTCCCACGGAGCTCAACGTGCCCGACCTACGTCTCAACGCCGGTGCGCATGGACTCGCCGTCGCCCAAGGCCTGGGCCGCGGGCTGGGCTTGGCCCACCTCGATGACTGGCGGGGCGGCGTGGGGCGCACAGGCGACCTCAATTCGAGTTCGACCCGGGTGCTGCTGTCGGACGACTTGGCCGAGGGCGGAGAGGCGTATCTTCAGGCGCAGGCGGCGCTCGATTACGCGCTGATGGGCATCCCGGGCGTCGATTCGCTCAACCGCGGACCCATCAACGACATCCTGAGGCAATTGCCCAAGGACCACTGGAAAGCCGGCGCGACCCCGCATCCCGCTTTTCTGATTCAGACGGTGGTTGACGAATTCAATCAGCGGGTGATGGGCGGTCCGTACGATTCACAGTCCGCCTGATCTGCGCCTGCGGGGTCAATCAGCGCGGCCATATCGATCCTCGAAGCGCACGATATCGTCCTCCCCCAGGTAGCTGCCCACCTGGACTTCGATCAGCTCGAGCGGGATCTTCCCGGGGTTTTCGAGTGCATGAACGGCGCCGATCGGCAGGTAAATCGATTCATTTTCAGTCAAAAGGTGCTGATCGCCGTTGAGCGTTACGCGCGCGGTGCCGGTCACCACGATCCAGTGCTCGGCCCGGTGGTGATGCATCTGCAGGGAGAGTTTGGCCCCGGGCGCCACGGTGATGCGCTTGACCTGGTAGCGCGCGCCGGCGTCCACCGAATCGTAATGACCCCAGGGCCGGTAGACCTGGCGGTGCAACTGATGCTCGGTCCGACCCGCCGCCTTGAGCTGCGCCACGATGTGCTTGACCTCCTGCACGCGCGCGCGCGGGGCGACCAGCACGGCATCCTTGGTCTGCACCACCACGGTGTCATGGAGCCCCACGGTGGCGACCAGCGCGTTCTCGGACAGCAGCAGGTTGTTGTGGCTATCGTGCGCCATCACATCGCCGCGCATCACATTGCCCTCAGCGTCCTTGGGAAGCACGTCCCACAGTGCGGCAAACGCGCCCACGTCGCTCCAGCCCACATCCATGGGCACGACCACCGCCGCATCGGTTTTTTCCATGACGGCGTAGTCGATCGATTCGGCCGGACAGGCGGCAAATGCGGCGGCGTCCACGCGTACAAAGTCCAGATCGGCCTGGGTGTGCGCCATGGCGGTACGGCAGGCGGCTGCAATGTCCGGGCGGTATTGCTCGAGTTCAGCCAGGTAGCGGCTCGCACGCAACAGGAAAAGGCCGCTGTTCCAGAGGTACTGGCCGCTTGCCAGGTATTGTTCGGCGACATCGTGGGACGGCTTCTCCACAAATGCGGCGACTCGGAAGCTGAGCCTGCAAGGGCCAGCGGTTTCATCGGTGGCTATGGGCGTGTCTCCGGTGCTCAAGGGCTCGCCCCGGCGGATGTAGCCATAGCCGGTCTCGGGCCCGGTGGGCACGATGCCAAAGGTGACGAGATAGCCCGCATCAGCCAGGGGCACGGCGGTCCGCACCGCTGCCTGGAAGGCGGGCGCATCGCGGATCACATGGTCGGCGGCCAGCACCAGCAAAAGGGGATCTGCACCGTCTCGTATCGCATGCAGCGCAGCCAGGGCGACGGCGGGGGCGGTGTTGCGGCCGGCGGGCTCCAGCAGTACGTTCCGGTCCAGGGCGTCCAACTGGCGAAGCTGTTCGGCCACCAGAAACCGGTGCGTTTCGTTGCAGATCACCAGCGGCGGCGAGACCGGCAGGCCGCGCAGGCGGGTAACCGTGTTCTGCAGCATCGAATCGGGGCCGGCCAAGGGCAGGAACTGCTTGGGGTACAGCTCGCGTGACAGCGGCCAGAGCCGGGTGCCCGAGCCACCGGCCATGATCACGGGCAGGATGGGGGATGAGGGAGTGTTCATCACTTCACCGATCATCCAGGAAAGTTTGGTACATGCGCAAGGTTTGGGCGATCGCCTGCTCGCCTTGGTCTGGGTACCAGACCGTTGCCGGGGTCGAGGCGATCACCGCGTCATCGCGCAGGAGCGAGCGGGCGGTCACGAGCGCGTCGGCCAGCATGTCTGCCGGCCCGGCGCAGAGCATGGTGGGAGCGGAAAGACGAGGCAGATGCCTGCGGGTGTCATATTCGAAAGCCGCGCGGTAACTGCGATGATAGGTGCGCCCGCTGCGCAGCAGGCCCATGACCCAG
>JBIKTA010000155.1:0-6138 GCA_044348315.1 Burkholderiaceae bacterium
AAGGGGCCGCCCCCATCGCTTCTGTTGCTCGTCGAGACTCACTACGGCGTGTGGGCGCGGCAGCGGCCGTGCTCGCAGCGCCCTCGCTTGTCCAGGCGTCGGGCCGACTCCGTTATCTGAAGCCGATCGTCGCCGGGCTCAACGCCAAGGAAGGCGACCCGTCCTACATCTCCATCGCCCGGATCCCGCAGATCCTCAAGGAAAAATACGAGGTTGACCTCGAGTTGCGCGTCCATCCGAGCTCAGCGCTCGGAACAGACCTGTCGCAGCTCGAAGCGGTTCAGACAGGTTTCATCGACATCACCAGTAACGTCACGGGCCAGTTCGCGCAATTTTCTAATGCGTTCACCTTCGTTGACCTGCCCTATGCGATTACCAGCTGGGACATGGGTGCAAAGCTATTCTCCTCCGATCTGTGGCGCGATCAGGCTCGGCGATTTGAGTCCCAGACGCCTCTGGTCGTCCTGCCCCCCGTCGGTGCGGGCGGGTTCAGGTTGCTCTGGAACAGTCGCCGGGCGCTCCCCGCCCCTGACGCAGTCAAGGGCCTCAAATTTCGCACCACGACTTCGCCGGCCGAGATCTCCCTCATCCGGGCTTGGGGCGGGAGCCCCACTCCGCTTGCCTGGACCGAAACCTACAACGGCCTCAAGAACGGACTGGTCGATGGCATGCACGTCCAGCCGATCTGGACGTTTGGCTTCAAAATGCATGAGGTCCTGCGTCACGCGACCGCCGTCGACTCGATTTTCGCGGTGCAGTTCCAGGTGATGAACCGAAATTCATTCAATGCCATGCCTGCTGCGATTCGCGAGCGCTTCATGAAAGCAGCGGCCGAAGCGGCGGCGGAGGCCAACGCGCTCGACCGCAAGCTCGAGGCCGAATTCACCGCCAAACTCACCGCCGCCAAAATGGATATCTACCGGCCCTCTGCTGCGGAGATGCAGGCTTGGCGCACGCGAGGCGAGTCGGTCTGGCAAACCGAGGCCAAGGGAATCGACAAGTCGGTGCTCGATCGGATGGTGGCCCTCCGCTGAGCTGACCCCGGACTGCTGATGCGCGCCATTGAAACAATTGCGGTCCGGATCGTTGCCTTGAGCAACGGTCTAGCCGCAGCGCTGGTGCTGATGATCTTTTCGGCCATGGCCGTTCAGGTCGTCAGCCGTTATGTTTTCAACAGCTCAGTATTTTGGGCGGACGACGTGGCGATATGGGGCATGGCCTGGCTGGTGATGCTGGCCTGCGTCGGTTTGTGCTTCGACTGGAAGCACATCCATGTGCCCGCACTCGTGAATGCACTGCCCTCGGGGCTCCGCGAGTGGACCATCATGCTCTCGCGTGCTTTGACCCTCGGTCTCTTGATCGCCCTGGTCTGGTACGGATTCCAGGTCGTCGGCGGCAGCTTTCACAGGGTGACGCCCGGTCTGGGCTGGTCAACCCGCTGGTTCAAGCTCGCCATCCCATTTTGTGCCTTGCTTTCGGCGATCGTCGTGGCCGCCAGGCTTGTCGCTGACCTCTTCGCGTGGCGCCGCGGCGATCACGCGCATTTCGCTGCCTACGGCAGTTCGGGCACGGCGGACTGACTGCATGACCAACGTCCTTATCTATCTCATCCTGCCGTTCCTGGGTTCAATTTTGATCGGGGTACCGGTCGTTTTTGCGATCGGGATTGGCTGTTTCATCTTTCTTGCCTTCTCCGGCACCTCGATTCCCACGCTGGTGCTGGTGACCGAGATGGCCTCGGGCCTGGACTCCTACGCGCTGCTGGCGCTGCCGGCCTTTGTGATGACCGGCGAACTGCTCAATCGCTGTGGGCTCACCGACCGACTCGTCAACCTCGCCAATGCGGCAGTCGGCTGGATCCGGGGTGGTCTGGCCCACGTGACCACCGTAACGGGCATGCTGCTCGCGACCATAAGCGGATCCGCGCTCGCCGATGCCGCGACGCTTGGGCCGGTCGTCATCCCTGCCATGATCCGCGAACGCTTCCCGCCTGGGTTTGCTGCGGCGATCACGGCAGCGGCCGCATGCATCGGCGCGATCATTCCGCCCAGCGTTCCCCTGGTCATCATCGGCAGCCAACTCGGCATGTCGATTGGCGGACTGTTCCTGGCAGGCGTGATCCCTGGGCTCTTGACGGGTATCGCGCTGATGATCACCTCCTGGCTGATCTGCAGAGTTCGCGGTTTTGGCGCGCCGAGGCGGTTCGAGGGTGTGAGCGCGCTCGGTCGGCACGGCATGCGCGCCCTTCCCGCGTTGACGATCCCGGCCATCATCCTGGGGGGCATCCTGGGCGGGGTCTTCTCGCCCACGGAGGCGGGCGTCATCGCGGTGATCTACACAACGATCCTCGGGGCGCTCGTCTACCGTAATCTGAGCCTTCGGTCATTCGGCGAGGCGCTGATGTCGACTGCGCAGATCACTGGAGCGGCGGTCATCATCGTTGCCATATCGCTGGTCATGGGTCGCATTCTGGCCTTCGAACAGATCCCGCAAAAACTGGTCGCGCTCATGAGTGGCATCACCACCGAGCCGGTTCTGGTCTTTCTGATCGTGGTGATTCTTTTGCTCGTTGTCGGCTGCGTGATGGATGCAGTGGCCAACATGATCATTCTCGGCCCGCTGCTGATGCCGATCTGCACGCAGTTGCTCGAGATGCAATCCTTTCAGTACGGCGTTTTCCTGATGTATGCACTTTTGATCGGGCTGCTCACGCCGCCGCTGGGTCTGGCGCTCTTTGTCGTCGCACCGATTGCCAAAGTCTCGGCTGAGCAGATCTCGCTCGCGGTACTCCCCTTCATCGCGGCCATGCTCATCGTTCTGACCATGATCGCCTTTTTCCCGGCGCTCACGATGTGGCTTCCGACTGTCGCAGGCTACAAGTGATGGGGGCACCCGATCGTCGATGGGTGGGGTCAGCAGGTGCCGCATCATTGTCCGAGCTCGAGGCGAGGGTCAGGTATGAACTCGATTGCCTGAGCTTTCCGGAGGCCTCCTGGGTACCTGAAGTCTTCGATACCAACGGACAACGAGCAGGTGCCGTGCTGGTGGTGGGCGGCGGCCAGGCGGGGCTGGCGACCGCATTTGCGCTCAAACGAGAAGGCGTCCACGATGTCACCGTGGTGGACCGTAGTCCATCGGGCCGCGAAGGCCCCTGGATCAACTTCGCCCGCATGCTGACGCTGCGCACCCCGAAGTACCTCACTGGACCAGACTACGGGATTCCCTCCCTGACGTTCCGCGCATGGTTCGAGTGTCAGCACGGTGCCTCAGCCTGGGAAGCGATGCAGCGCATCCCGACGCCGATGTGGATGGACTACCTGCTCTGGTTCCGCCAGATCACGGGCGTCGAGGTCTCCAACGGGGTCGAGCTGACCGCCTGCAATGGGACGCCCGACGGGCTGGTTGAAGTCAATCTCCAATCCTCGGGTACCAGCCGAAACGCTGTATTCAGGCATGTCGTCCTGGCCAACGGCATGGACGGCGGTGGCTGCTGGTACGCCCCTCCCGAGTTCACCCGACCCCTGCCCCGAACGGCCTGGGCGCACAGTTCCGATCCGATCGATCTTGAAGCGCTGCGCGGGCGGCGGGTCGCTGTACTGGGCGCGGGGGCGGCGGCCTTCGACGCAGCGGCGGCCGCGCTCGACCATGGGGCAACGGTCGATCTCTATTTCCGCCGCGCCGGACTCCTCAAGGTCGAGCACCGCGCCTGGCTCGAGCAGGCAGGATTTCTCAGGGGCTTCGGTGCACTCGATGATCGCCAAAAGTGGGCCGTGATGCACCGTCTGCTGTCGCTCGGAGCGCCCGCCCCTGAAAGTGCAGTCGCGCGGGTGATCGGACATGCATCATTCACGATGCACGCTGGCACAGGCTGGATCGAGACGGACTACCGGGACGGCCGCATCCAAATCACCACAAGTGTGGGCCCGCAGGAAGCGGATTTTGCGATTTTTGGAACCGGTGCCCGCTACGATCTGTCCATGCGCCCCGAACTCGCGTCGGTCGCTCCGCTGGCTGCGAGATGGTGCGATCGATTCGCGCCCGATGAGGCTCAGAGGGCCGACGAAGTCGGCCTCTATCCGTATCTCGGTGGGGGATTCGAGATTGTTGAACGCGTGCAAGGGCAGGCGCCCTGGATCAAACGGATCCACCTTTTCAACTACGCCGCCACCCCGAGCGTCGGCGTTTCGGGGTCGTCTGGTACTGGGCTGAAAACAGGCCTTCAGCGACTCGTCGGCACGATCATCGAACGCCTATACGTCGATTCGTTTGAGCGTCACTTGGCGGCGATGCCCTGGCCCTCGCAGAGCACCCCGCCCGGGCAATCTTGACCGGGGAACCCTGACCGGGACCGGCCACCGCCTCACCCCTACGCCGCGACCGCCTTCCTGCGGCGCTCCGCCATCTCCAGCAAGACCAGGGCCACCACGCCCACGGCCATCACGCCAAACGAGATGTGCACGGCATTCTTGCTCGCGGCGTACATCGTGCTGGAGTAAGCGAGATAGCCGCAGCTGAGCGTGAACAGGAGCGGCGTAAGCGGGTATAGCGGCACATCGAAGCGCTCGCCGTGGAAAGGTCGGTTATGCATGATGAAGACCGACACGCCGACCAGAAACAGGAAAGTCCAAAAGACGGGCGCCGTGAATTCGACCATCGCGCCAAACCCATCGCGCTGCTGGGTGCCGAAGATCACGAGCGCCAGCGCAATACCGCCCTGGACTAGCAGCGCCACGGTAGGCGTGCCCGAATTGACATTCCAACGCCCCATGAACTTGAGCGATGACCAGGTGAGGCCGAGCGCGAAGTTGCTGCGCGCACCAACAATCATCGTCGCGTTGATGCTGGTGAGTGCGGCAAAGGCAACGAAGAGGCCGATCGCCTTCTCTCCCCAGACGCCGAACGCCAACCCCATCACATCGGCTGCCGGCGCCTTGGCCGATGCCAGACCCTTGAGACCGAGCGCGTGCAGCAGGGCGAGGTTGACCAGGATGTAGATGGCGGTGATCACCATCAGGCTCACGATGATGATACCGACGATGCGCCGAGGCCCGCCACGCACCTCAGCCGAAATGTACGCGGCCTCGTTCCAGCCCCCGAAGGTCAACAGGACAAAGACCAAGGCAAGCCCCGCCATGCCAAGCGCCGGCGTCTTGCTGAATGCAGCAGGCGTCGCCTCGGCCGGGGCCGAAACCATAAAACCCGCCACCACGACCGCGACCAGTCCGAGCACCTCGACCACGGTGAGGATCATCTGAACCCGGCCCGAGGCCTGCAGACCGATCAAGTTGATCAGGGTGAGCGCCGCCACGATCCCGATCGCCCAGATGGCGGTCGACGCTGCGCCGAGGTCGATCACCTTGGTCATGTATTCGCCGAAGACAAACGCCAGCAAGGCGATGGAGCCCGTGTTGATCACCGTTGCCTTGGCCCAGGCGTAGAGAAATGACAAGCGACGACCGTAGGCCAGTTCGAGAAAGTGATAATCCCCGCCCGCATGCGGGTGCTTGGCCGACAACTCGGCATAGCAGAGCGCACCGGCAACCGATATCAAGGCACCGACCAGCCAGATGGTCAGCATCCACCCGGCATCGCCCGTGACACCGGCAACCATGGAAGGCGTCTTGAAGATGCCGGCACCGATCACGATGCCGACGATGATGGCAATGGCTGCGGCAGGCTGCAGGAGCCTCGCCGGCGTCACCGAGTCATGAGTGGTCTGGGCGTTCAAGCGATTCCCCGGGTCATCGAAAAAAAGCTGCGGGGGTCGCCGCAGCTTTTGGTCAAGTTTGAGTCAGTGGGCGGGTCAGTTCCCGGCCCGCTTTCCACTGAAGGGCGTGCTGAGGTAGGCATTGGTGCCGGTCTCTCCCTTCATCGTGGCGCCATCGATCGTCGCGCGCGCCGAACGCAGGCCGTTTGAGCCGTCGATGAAGGCAAAACGCAGCTCGGCACCCTCGAGGCGCGGCTCGAGCAGGGGCTGCGACTTGCCACCCATCGAGATCGTGCCGCCCACGCGCTGATAACGCTGGGTCAGAGAGATCGTTGCAGCCGTGTTGCCGTCCACCCCGTCGAGCGTCCAGTTGCCCTCAACCGGAGCCGGCACGACCCAGAAGTAACCCGTATTGCCCGGTCCAGACAGCA
>JBIKTA010000154.1:0-6138 GCA_044348315.1 Burkholderiaceae bacterium
AGTGATCCGGATCGACCTGCGCGGCAAGCAGAATGGTCTTCAAGGACATCAGGGATTTGAGCACCGAGACCGTGATGCGCTGTCCGAGCCCGCCCCGCAGGACGTGCCAGAGGCCAGCGAGCATGGCCTGATTGGCATGGATTCCGGCACCGACCCAGGCAATCTCGTAGCCCACCCGACAGGGGTTGCCCCCTGGAGCACCCACATAGCGCGTGAACCCCGACATGGCCTGGATCACGAGTTCCGAGCCTGCATGATCCTTGAAGGGTCCACACTCACCCATATCGTTGATATCAACAACGACAAGGCGGGGACGCCGAGAAATCTGCGCGTCCCAGTCGATCGCGTATTCGGCACGCTGCTCAGGGTCCGCATGGTAGATCACCCCATCAGCAAGATCGATGAGGGCATCGAGATCGGCTCGCCCCTGAGGCGTCGCGAGATCAAGCTGGACGCTTTCCTTTCCTCGGTTGAGAGCGCAAAAAATCGCAGCCGTGTCGCCCACCATGGGCGGACCCCACTCTCGCGCGCGATCTCCTTCGACGGGCTCGATCTTGATCACCCGCGACCCGAGATCTGCAAGATGGAGGCCACAGAAGGGTCCCGCTACACCTTCTGCAATCTCGATGAAGGTGAAGGATTCAAACGAGGGCAAAACGCCCTTAATGGGAACAGCCTGACCCATCTTCAGGCCCCTCCCTTTCCGAGAGCCCGCTCGAGACCGACGTCGAAAATGGCACGCGTGCCGATGACCAGCAGCAGCATCAACATCGTCTGAACCACGCCTACGGCCGCAGCGAATTGGTAATTGCCCGCATCCATGTAGTGCCATGTGAGGACGGACAGCACCTGACTGCGGTCGGAGTAGAGGAGGATCGACGCGGAGAGTTCCTTGATGCTCATCAGCATCACGAAGAAGAAAACCGCGATCAGCGTGGGCTTGATCAGCGGAATGGTGATGCGTGCCATCGCAGTGAGAGGCCCGGCTCCGGATATTCGGGCGCTCGCTTCGAGATCAGAGTGAATTTGCAAAATGCCCGAATGCGTAACGAGAATTCCGTAGGGGAGAAACTTCGCCACATAGGCCAGGAGAAGGATCCAGATGCTGCCATAGAGCGGTGTTTGAATGTAGGTCCAAAGTAAACCAATGCCAAACACCAATCCCGGAACGGCCACAGGCAGAACTCCAAGGAAGGCGAGCGAGCGGGTGGCCGGGCCGGGCGCACGCACCTCGGCATAACTGATCGCGAGACCCAGCAAGAGGCACACGGTGCCGGACATCAGCCCCAGTACCACCGTATTGACAAGCGCGGTACGGACGTTCTCGATCCGGAAGATGTCACGGTACTGGTCCAGCGTGAGGACCTCCGACGTGATCGTCGCGGCGCTGAACTTCATGAATGAGGAGAGGATCAATGCGCCAAACGGCAGAATATCTGCGCACAAGATGTAGAAACCGATGATGCCCAGCGCGATCGTGGTGCCTGCACGGCCAAGCTTGAGCGGATTGCCCCGAAAGCCCTTGCCGGATACCGTGACATAGCGTTCAGATACCCGCGTCACGCGACGTTGCATCCACACGCCAACGATGGTCACCAGGAGAAGAATGGTGCCGGACGCTGCCGCATGCGCCCGGTGAACCGGAAACTGGGTGGAATCAAGATAAATCTTCCACGGCATTGTCGTAAAGCCCGCCGTCGTACCGATGATTCCTGGAATGGTGTAAAGCTCAGCTGCCAGGATGAAAATCAGCAGCCCTGCCGCGAACACGGCGGGCAGGGACACCGGCAGCGTAATGCGTGCAAGCGTCGTCCAGGCGGAGGCGCCTGAAACACGTGCCGCCTCCTCGAGTGATGAATCGACTTTTCGAAGGCTTCCAGCAGTAAACAGATAGGCAAAGGGGGCGAAGAAAAGTGTCATGACCCAGACCACGCCCCCGTAGGTCCAGACGTTGGCGATTGCGGGTGGATTGTCAAAGACCAAACCTGCAATCGTCCGCCAGGCCACATTAACGAAACCCGTTTTCTCCGAACCCAGAGCGATCCAGGCGATCAGCCCAGTGAAGGGAGACAGGAACAGCGGCAGGATGATCAGGGTCTCGAGCGTCCGCTTGAAAGGCAAGTCGGTTCGACAGATCAGCATTGCCATCAGCACGCCGAAGACCAAGGAGAAGGCGGTCACGATCACCGCCAGGCGGACCGCCTCCCAAAGAGTCTCAAGATACACCCAGGTGGTGTAAACGTTGATCACCGCAGTGAGGCTGCGCTCTGATGAGAGACCGATCTTGGTCTCCTTGTAGAACGCAGCATCAATCGTGTAGGCAAGGGGCACGAGCACGATGAGCACCACCACCGAGGCGACGAAGAGCCACCCCGCCCTCGCCGCCCAGGAACGCTGTCCGGTCATCACCTCGGGTCCCCTAACGATACAGCCCGCCTCGAATCTCAGCGCCCATGCTCACGCAGCGTCTTCGCCCAGAGGTCGAGATCCTTGCTGAAGTCCCGCTCCCAGCGCTTCACGTCAACCGGATAGACCTCCTTGATCGGCTGATACCAGCTCTCCTTCACGACCGAGCGTTTATCGTCAATGCCGGCGAGCGTGGTGCGGGAACCATACTTGGTCTGCAATACCTCCGCGCCCTCGACGCTCATCGACCAGTTCTGGAAGAGGCGGGCCGCATTCGGACGGGGCGCATACTTCGATACCGCCTGCCACGAGTTGCCGAACTCTGGGGTGGGTGAGGGCCGTACCCAGCGGATCGGGGCGCCTCGCTGGAAATGCGTGACGCCGATCCCCTCCCAGGTCCAGAAGGTGAAGTCATGCTCACCGGCGATGACGCGGTCGAGCCCGACCAGCACCTCGCCGTAGACCACCGGCTTCTGCTCTGCCACCTTCCTGAGGAAATCGGGACCGTACTCCTTAGCGAACTTGGGATCGAGGAACATGTGCAAATTGGCGTAGCAGGCACCGCACTTCATGGTCGTCACCGCAAAGCGTCCCTTGAACCGGGGATCGAGCACCCCCTTCCAGCTAGACGCCAGGATCTTGACCTCTTCAGGGGTCACCTTGTTAACGTTGTAGATGATCGCGTTGTCGGTCGTGTAATTGGCATAGGCATGTTGCTTCATCCGGAACATTTCGGGTATGCGGTCATGCAAAGGCACCTTCCAATCGGCAATATGCCCCTGCTCGATCAGATCCATCATGCTCGGATAGTCGCTGATGTGGAGGACATCAACAGCATGGCGCTTGGCCTGGACTTCCTGGAGGAAACGCTGGTATTGGGCAACCCCGACCACGCGGAGGACCTCGACCTTCACACCCGGATACTTCTTCTCGAACTCGGCCGCGACCGCCTTCATCGCCTCGAGTGGGGCGCTCTCATACCAGACGAGCTTGCCCTCTTTCTTTGCGGCCTCATAGAGCTTGGCCTCATCGTTCGGAAAAGTCTGCGCTGAAGCGCCGATGCTACTCAGCGCCAGCGCAAGCGCGCCAATACGGGCTGCAAGTTTCGCGATCATGTTTGTCTCCCTGAAAGCGTTGTGATCCAAAAAGGTCAACGTATGTTTTTATGTTTTGCTGATCGTAACCCCGGATCCATCTATCGCACAATGGTTTAATTAGGCATTTAAACTATGCCAATTAAGCATGACTGATCGGGGTCCATGGACATTCCTCGCTTGAAAGCCTTTCTGCTTGCCGCGCGACTCGGCAGCGTTTCGCGCGCCGCCGTGGAGCTTCGCATCGCGCAGCCGGCACTCAGTCGCCAGATCCGCAAGCTCGAAGAAGATCTCGGCGTGGCGTTGCTCGTCCGCGCAGGTCGAGGTGTGCGCACGACCGAGGCCGGCGACGCACTGGTGACGCGGGGCGATGCGCTGTTTCGGAGCGTGCAGGAGACGATCGAAGCGGTGCAGGCCCATGCCGGTCAACCAACAGGTATCGTCACTCTTGCATTGCCGCCTGGCGCGGGCAAGACCCTGGCGCCACAACTCGTGACGCGTTATAGGAAAAGATTCCCCGCGGTCACGCTCCGCCTGCGTTCGGCGCTATCAGGATTAATCCGCGACTGGCTCGCGCGCGGAGAGGTCGATGTGGCATTGATCCATAACCCGCCCCGCATTCCTGAGGTTGAGTTGAGGCCGCTCCTTGAGGAGACTCACCAGTTGATTGCGCCGGCCTTGAGCCGCATGCCTGATCTGCCTGATGGGCTTCGCCGCTTGCCCAAAGCGATCACCATCGACATGCTTTCGCGCCTGCCCCTGATACTGCCCAGCAGACTGCATGGACTGCGCCAGGTAATCGAAGCGTTCGCAGGGCGCGAAAGATTGAGCTTGCAGGTCACCGAGATCGACAATCTCGAGTTGATCAAGACACTCGTCGAAAGCGGAGTCGGTTTTTCAGTCATGGCGTACAACGCCGCCCAGGAAGAAGTCCAGCGACGCGTGCTACGGGCCCTACCCATCATTCCAGCACCGACTTGGCAACTGACACTGGCCACGCCGCGAAAACAGCCCACACGGGCAACAGTCGAGCTGATTCGGATGATTGAGACCCTGCTCGCGGAGTTGATCGATCAGGGTAAGTGGCGCGGGACGCTGATTCAGGTTCAACAGGCAGGTCGCGACTGAGGAGTACTGAGGCGACGCCTGCGCTGTCTAGGGCTAACCGACAAACGGCCGCTCGGCAATCCCGCTCACGCCCGCATCGGCCATGAAAAGCCCTCCCGAAAGCGGCGCGGCTGCCAGGGAGGTCTCATCCAGCGACAGGGTCGACGTCGTGATGTAGAGGATTCGCAGGTCCGGTCCGCCGAAGCAAACGCTGGTCGGGCGTTCGCAAGGCACATCGATCCAGCGATCCACCGTTCCGTCCGGAAGAAACCGTACGACCCGATGGCCGTGGACCTCGGCCACCCAAAGCCCGCCCTCGGCGTCGACCGTGGCACCATCGGGTCGCCCGGTAAACGAGTGCCAGTCCACAAACGATTCACGATTGCGGGCGATACCGCTCACCGAATCGAATTCGTATCGCCAGGTAACCTGCCGCGGCGAATCGTTGAAATAGAAATGCCGGTCATCGGGACTGAAGCACGGGCCGTTCGAGATGACGATGTCGTCATCGATCTGATGCAGGCTCAGATCCGGGTCGAGGCGGAAGAGCCTGCCGATCGGCGTCTTGACATTGCGATCCATCGTGCCAACCCAGAATCGGCCCTGGCGGTCGCACTTGCCATCGTTGAATCGCGCCTCTCCAAGCTCCAGAGAAGCAGGCGTGATCCACTGGGGAGCGGAGCCGGGCGCATCGACAAAGGCCAGGCCATTCCGGTAGGCCATCAAAAACCCGCCACGCTCGCGCAACACGAATGAACCGATCGGTTTGCCCATGTCCCATCGCTCATGGGTGCCCGTCCGTGTGTCGAGCCGGTGCAGTGTCGGTCGGGCGACATCAATCCAATAAAGAGCCGACTCCGCAGCACTCCAGACCGGGCTCTCGCCCAGCACATCCTTACAGTCGACCACGCATTGCGCCGTCATGCTCATTCCGTTCTCCCTGACCGATCGATCCGCCCTGCCGTGCGACGTGTCCGGGAGTATTCGCGAGCGCCGGCGATGATGTCAAACTGAATCGAGCAGGCTGGACGAAGCCTACGCCGCCCCCGACGCATAGCTCTCGAACTTGGTGTAAGCGCCGACGAAGGTCAGCCGAACCATGCCGATCGGGCCATTTCGCTGTTTGCCGATGATGATTTCGGCCGTGCCCTTGTCGGGCGAATCGGCGTTGTAGACCTCGTCCCGATAGATGAAGACGATCACATCAGCATCCTGCTCGATTGCCCCCGATTCCCGGAGGTCGGACATTACCGGACGCTTGTTGGGGCGCTGCTCGAGCGAACGATTAAGCTGAGACAGCGCGATGACCGGACAGTCGAGTTCTTTTGCAAGGGCTTTCAGCGAGCGCGAGATTTCCGAAATCTCTGTCGCGCGATTCTCTCCGGAGGATGAGGCTGACATCAGTTGCAGGTAATCGATGATGATCAAGCCAAGCTTGCCGCACTGGCGAGCCAGCCGCCGCGCGCGTGCGCGCAGGTCGAGCGAATTAAGCGCCGGGCTCTCGTCGATGTGGAGCGGCGCATCCTGCATC
>JBIKTA010000156.1:0-6123 GCA_044348315.1 Burkholderiaceae bacterium
CAGCGCCACGTCGGCCACGCTTCGTCCCATCAGGCCGATCGTGTCAAACGACTCGGCCGAAAACTTGAGCCCGGCCCGGTTGATGAGGCCAAAGCTTGGCTTATAGCCCACGATCCCGCAGAAAGCTGCCGGGCGGATCGTCGATCCAACCGTCTGAGTGCCCAAAGCGAGCGGCACCATGGCATCGGCCACGGCCGCAGCCGAACCGCTGGAAGAACCCCCGGGCGTATGGCCGACAGCGATCGGATTGCGCGTCGGGGGCGGTGCCGTGTTGGCAAACTCGGCCGTGTGGGTCTTGCCCAGGATCACCGCACCGGCCGCCCGCGCGAGCGCCACGCAAGCCGCATCGACCCGCGCGATGGCACCCGCGTGAATCGGTGAACCACAACCCGTGGGCAGACCCTGAACATCGATCACATCCTTCACGCCCATCGGCACGCCGTGGAGCAGACCGGTCGGGGCTTGCCCGTCCCGCACACGCGCCTGCGCGAGCGCAGCCTCGGGATCGAGGTGCGCCCAGGCCATGACCTCGGGCTCACGCTCAGCGATTCGGTCGAGACAAGCCTGCACGAGAGTCTGGCTGTCGAGCGTTCCGCTTCGAATCGCCCGCGCGGCTTCTGCCGCACCCATGCGATGCAGGGCGAGCCCGGCTGAACTCATCGCACCATGCTGCCGGGCACGATACCGGCAGGCAATGATTCGACATGGCGGGCGATTTCGCGCGGATGGGTGAGCCAGATGCGATCGCGATATTTGAGGATGTGCTCGAAGACCCGCCGCAACTGCCGCAGCCGATAGGGCTGGCCGACGATGAAACTGTGCAGGACGATCGGCATGACCAGCGGCCGGCGCTCGGACTCCTCGAGCATTTCGTCGAACTGGTCGATCAGGTTTTCACAGAAAAGTTGTGAAGGTGTTCGACGTGACACGCACTCGATCGAATCATTCAGATCGTGCGAATACGGAATCGAAAGAATAGGCCCGTTCGCAGTTCGAAACCACACTGGCTGATCATCGAGCGGCCAGTCCATCATGTAGCGAAAACCCGCTGCCTTCAAGAGCTCGGGCGAGCGTTCGGTCTGGGAAATATAGGGCCCGAGCCAGCCTTCGGCGGGTCGTCCCTCGTGTCGCTTGATCGCCTCGGCCGCCTCGTTGATGCAGGCGCGCTCCTCGTCCTCGCTCATGTCGGCCTGTCGCTCGGAATTGGTGCGACCGTGCCCGACGATCTCGTCCCCGCGCGCCGACCAGGCCGCCACCATTTCCGGACAGTAGTCGTAGAGCGCGGTATTGACCAGGAGCGCGATGGGCAGTTCGAGCGCGTTGGCGAGTTCGAGCAGCCGCCAGGCGCCCACGCGGTTGCCGTAATCCCGCCAGCCAAAACTGCGCGAATTGGGCGCGGGATGCGGGACGGCATAATCGTTGCCCAGGCCCTCTCCGAAGGCGAAATGCTCGACATTGAGGCAAATATGAACGGCGAGTCGACGGCCGCCGGGCCAACTGTAATCGGGGCGGCGGGCGATGGCCGAGTAGTCATAGCGTCCGTGATCTCTGAGCATCAAACCTCGTTCCATGAGCGGTCCCTGAATTCAGAAAGGTACAGCGCGAAGTCTACTTCCCAATGCAGAACCGTCCGAAAATCTCACCCAGCAACTGATCGGGGCTGATGCGCCCGGTGATGCGGCCCAAGGCCTCGTGGGCCAGACGCAATTCTTCAGCGAGCAATTCGAACATCATCGCCCCTTCGGCGAACATCGCAGCACCCGATTCGAGGTGTTCCGCAGCGGTATCGAGCGCCTCGACATGGCGGGCGCGAGCGGTGAACGCTGTCTCGCCGCCCGGATCGCCTCCCGCGATCTCCAGGAGCCGGGCACGCAGGGCATCGATTCCATCGCCGGTCAAGGCCGAGATGGCGATCCCGCCCTCAGAAGCAAACCCATCGCGCAACGCGAAGTCGATCAGGTCGATCTTGTTGAATACCCTCAGTACCGGTACGGTGCGCCCGATACGTTGGGCGATGCCGGCTTCGATGGCGCGGACGGCTTCAGTATCGAGCGCACGCGAATCAATCAGGTGCAGGACCAGATCGGCGCCCGTCACGGCCTGCCAGCTGCGCGCAATGCCGATTCGTTCAACCTCGTCGTCGGTCTCCCGCAGCCCGGCTGTATCGATCACGTCGATCGACACCCCCTCGATCTGGATCGACTTTTCGATCCGGTCGCGCGTCGTGCCAGGGACCGCCGTGACGATCGCAACATCAGCCCCCGCAAGCGCGTTCATCAGCGACGACTTGCCCACATTGGGCTCACCCACCAGCACGACCGTCACGCCTTCACTCAGGAGCACCCCTCGGCGCGCCTGCGCGCGAACCTCGCCCGCGCGCTCGAGGCATCGTCCAAGTCGACGCTCGGCCTGTGCGGCCTGGAGGAAATCGAGCTCTTCTTCGGGAAAGTCGAGCGTGGCCTCGACCAGGACCCGCAAGTCGAGGACCTCCTCGGCGAGCGCCGAGACGGTGCGGGAGAAGGCCCCGTCCAAGGAGCGGACTGCTGCCCGCGCAGCGCGCTCACTGCCCGCATCGATCAGGTCGGCCACGGCTTCAGCCTGAGCCAGGTCGAGTTTGCCGTTCAGGTAGGCACGCTCAGTGAATTCGCCCGGCGCTGCGAGCCGAATGCCAATCGACCGGCCCGCCTCCATGACTCTTTCGAGCAAGCGCCTGAGCACGACCGGTCCACCATGACCTTGAAGCTCGAGGATGTCCTCCCCGGTGTAGGACGCGGGGCCTGGAAAGTAAAGGGCAATACCCCGATCGATCGGCTCATGATCGCCGTCGAGAAACGGCACCCAGCTCGCATGGCGTGGCTCGAGATCACGACTGATGATCGCCCGTATCACCGGATGGATGTCCCGCCCGGACACCCTGACGACGCCAATGGCCCCGCGACCCGCCGCGGTCGCAATCGCAGCGATCGGGCGCCCGTCATCCATGGCTCAAGCGGCCTTCGCGGCGCGCCCCTGCTCGAATTGGCGAATGATCAACCATTGCTGCGCGATCGAATAGATGTTGTTCACCAACCAGTACAGCACCAGACCCGACGGGAAGAAGAAAAACATGAGCGAGAACACCAGGGGCAGGATCATCATCATCTTTGCCTGAATGGGGTCGGGCGGCGTCGGATTGAGCTTGATCTGGATGAACATCGTCACCGCCATCAGGATGGGCAGCAGCCCCACCGGCATGTCAAGGCCGGGGATCGTTCCAAACAGATCATCGGGGGAGGCAAGATCGGTGATCCAGCCGATCCAGGGGGCATCGCGCATCTCCACCGATGCGATCAACACCCAGTAGAGCGAAATGAAGACCGGAATCTGCACCACGATCGGCAGGCAGCCGCCCAGAGGATTGATCTTCTCGTTCTTGTAGAGCTCCATCATCGCCTGGTTGAGCCGGACCCGGTCGTCGCCATAGCGCTCGCGCAGCGCCATCATCCGCGGCGTCACCGCCTTCATCTTGGCCATGGATCGGTAGCTCGCGGCCTGAAGCGGATAGAAGGCGGTCTTGATGAGAATCGTGAGCAAGACGATCGCCCAGCCCCAGTTGCCAACCAGATCGTGGAGACGGTCAAGCAACCAATAGATCGGTTTAGCAATCGCGGTGAGCCAACCGTAGTCGACGACCAATTCGAGCCCAGGCGCGACGACCTCGAGCATGCTCTGATCCTGCGGGCCGACCAGAAGCCGGGTGTTGAGCGTCTTCGATTCGCCCGGCGCGAGATCGCCTGCCGGAATCTTGGTCCCGACCGAATAAAGGCGCTGATCGATCTTGCGGGTGTAGTACTCGCGTGCGGCCTGTTCAGGCGGGATCCAGGCTGATAGGAAGTAATGCTGGATGATGGCGAGCCAGCCGTCCTGAGCCTGGGTCGCATGGGTGGGCTTGTTCTTATCGATGTCCGAAAATGCGACCTTCTGGAATTTCTGGGCATCGGTATGGATCACCGGTCCGACATAGGTGCTATAGAACTGATTGGAACCAGGAGGTGATGTACTGTCACGCGTGAGTTGCAGATAGAGCACAGGCGACTGGCGTTCGCTCCCGACGTTGGTGATGCGGTCGCTCACCTCGAGGACATAGGAACCGCGAGCCAGACGCAGCGTTCGTTCCAGTCTGAGGCCTGCACTTTCAGCCACCAGAACCAGTCCGGCTTCCTTGCCAGATGCATCCAGTTGCGCGGGGAGCTCAGACTGCGCACGTTGCATGAGCGTGCGATGCGTGGGAAAACTCCCGGCGGCCGCGCCGATGAAACCGCTTTGAGCGCGATAGAAGGAAGCCGCCGACGAATCGAGCAACACCACGTTGCCGACACCGGCAATCGTATCGCGGTGCTTGAGCAGCTCCGCCCGCCGCACCTGCCCGCCTTCCGGATCGATTTCGAGGGCCAACACATCGTTGGCCAGCTTGAAGGACTCCGGAAGCGCCGTCGCAGAATTGGACGACGGATCGCTCCCGGCAGGCATGCCTGGTACGGCTGAGACCGGCGCGGGGGCCGACGGAATGCTGGGGTCAGCTGGCACCGCGGGGGCGGATTGGGGCACGGACTGCGCGGTAGCTGAACCCGCAGGGCCACTTGTATCCACAGGCTTTTGAGCCGGTGCCCCGCCAAAGAGCGGGGACTGGCCGTTATGTTGCTGCCAGGCATCCCAGAGGAACAGGATGGACATCGAAAAGATGATCCAGAGAATCAGTCGCTGAGTCTGCATGGTGGCGCTTTAATGAAACTTTCGGGTTCGCGGAGTCAATGAAAATGACGTACAACAACGCGGGTTGACCTGCTCGGGTACCTCGTCTAGACCGCTGCCGCCCCAAGGATGACATCGGAAAATCCGCCCCAGAGCCAAGCGGACACCACAACAGAGGCCGTGCCGTTCGATCGCCTGAGAAGCGTATTCCGAGCAGGTCGGAACATAGCGGCAACGCGGCCCGATGAGTGGGCTGATTGCTGCGCGATAGACCCCTATGAGGCCAATCACGAGTTTCCCGGAAAACGATCGCGCCATCGGTCTCAATCCTGCCGGTTTTGAGACGCAGCCGAAACGGAAAGACCCGCGCTGGCCAACAGGATCAGCGCCAAGACTTCAGCGCGCCAACGCCGCCGCCGCTCACCTGCCGGCCATTGCGGATAGGCCTGCGGACAACGCGAGAGGCGGATCATCACCGAACGGTCGCGCAGAACACGGGGCGCATGGCGCCAACACTCCCGGACGACACGCTTGAACTGGTTGCGATCGACCGCCCGATGAAGGACCCGCTTCGGAACGGTCGTAAGCAGCAATGCATGTTCGGGGTCCACGCCACGCGCGACCATAAGGCTCAAGTGGTCGCTTCGCGCCGCCGGGCGCGATCGCAGCAAACGGCCCGCAATCGCCGAGGCAGACGGAGGGCGCTCCGGACGAGTACGGGTTCGAACGGACTGAGAGGACTGCATCGAACCCTTGCCCGGGCAACACGAATGCTGCAAACGCTCAAACGGCAAGCCGGGCTCGCCCTTTCGAACGGCGTGCCCGGATGACGGACCGACCGCCACGCGTCTTCATACGAACCAAAAAACCGTGCGTGCGCTTGCGACGGGTGACCGAAGGCTGAAAAGTGCGTTTCATCGCGTAGTTCCCAAGGAAACTGATCACACGCGCCGGTTGCAGGCTGGCCCCTTGGCGTCCCGGATCATCCAGGTTTATCGCTATGGTCGACCCGGAGAACGCTCGAAAGCGCGATCATGAATCAGACCAAGTCGCTCGCCGAAAGAAGCGGCCTGCACCGTACGCGGTGCCGACGTATCGGAGGTGAAAGAAAGAATTCGAAAAGCCTTCAATTAGATAAGAGGACGGCCTTCGCTGTCAATTCGCTGGGTCTCCCACCCCTTGGCGCTCAGGGTAGAATCAGTGGTTTAGCTCTCCCGATCAAGGCCCGAGACCCTCAATGCTGGATCGTTGGCTCGATTGCGTGGCCAGGCTCGAATCGGAGCTGCCCGCGCAACAATTCCGCCCCTGGATCAAACCGCTGGTCTTTCTCGGTTTCGATCTCGACCGGTCGCGCCTTCGTCTCGGTGTCACCAACCCGCTCAAGCTCAATTG
>JBIKTA010000157.1:0-6083 GCA_044348315.1 Burkholderiaceae bacterium
CGCGCGCAGCTTCATGTTCGAGGAATACCTGGCACGTGAGCGGTTGTCGGGCCGGTTTGATCTCCCGCTCAAGGAGCAGCCGGGCGTCGCGGTGCACTGTCACACTCACTGCCATCAAAAGGCCTTCGGCACGTCGAGCCTGGTCGCCACCGCACTCGCCGCACTACCGGGGGCCGCCATCGATACGATCGAGGCGGGGTGCTGTGGCATGGCTGGGGCATTCGGTTTTCAGGCTGAAACCCAGGCGGTTTCGGAGGCGATGGCTGCGCTTGAGCTGGCCCCGGCGCTTGCGGCGCTGCCGGACGACGCAATCGTCGTGGCCGATGGCACGAGCTGCAGACAGATGATCCGTGAGACCGGCGGCCGCAGGGCATGGCATGTCGCGCAGGTCCTCGATCGCGCCGTCTTGGGTCGACTGAGTGGCCGCCCTTAGGGCAGGCGAGCCATGGGTCGCGGCAGCGATGCCGCCCCCTGGGTCATCCCTGCCGACCCCACGCTGTAGCGGTTTTCCGAGGAAAGCGGATAATCCATTTAACTCATCGACAGCGCGAGTTGATCGGGTCGACCGCTAGCTTGCGCCCAGGAACGCCATGGACCCTGTACTCAGAAAAGCTGCGCTCGCCTATCACGAAAATGGTCGCCCCGGGAAAATCTCGGTCACGCCGACCAAGCAGCTGACCAATCAGCGAGACCTCGCGCTCGCCTACTCCCCGGGGGTGGCTGCGGCGTGCGAGGAGATTGTCCGCGATCCCTCGACGGTGTCGCGCTACACCAGTCGCGCCAACCTCGTTGCCGTCATCAGTAACGGGACGGCGGTGTTGGGACTGGGCAATATCGGTCCGCTGGCGGCCAAGCCGGTGATGGAGGGGAAGGCGGTCCTCTTCAAGAAGTTTGCCGGCATCGACGTGTTTGATCTCGAAGTCGCCGAGACCGATGTGGATCGGCTGGTCGACGTGATCGCTGCGCTCGAGCCGACCTTCGGCGGCATCAATCTCGAGGATATCAAGGCACCGGATTGCTTCGAGGTCGAGCGGAAACTGCGCGAGCGGATGAAGATCCCGGTTTTTCACGACGACCAGCATGGCACCGCAATCGTGGTGGGTGCCGCGCTCACCAATGGTTTGCGGGTGGTCGGCAAGGACATCTCCCAGATCAAGCTGGTCTGCAGCGGAGCGGGCGCAGCCGCGCTGGCCTGTCTGGAGTTACTGGTCGACCTCGGTCTGCGTCGCGAGAACATCTGGGTCAGCGATCTGGCGGGCGTGGTCTACGAGGGGCGGGTCGAGCTGATGGATCCGCTCAAGGCCCAGTTTGCCCAGAAGACCGGGATGCGTACGCTCGGTGAGCTGATCGATGGCGCCGATGTGTTTCTGGGACTGTCAGCCGGCGGCGTGCTCAAACCCGACATGGTGACGAGGATGGCGTCCCGTCCGCTCGTTTTCGCGCTCGCCAACCCCACACCGGAAATTCTGCCCGAAGAAGTCCGCGCCGTGCGCGATGACGCGATCATCGCGACGGGTCGTACCGACTACCCGAACCAGGTCAACAACGTTCTGTGCTTTCCCTTCATTTTCAGAGGCGCGCTCGATTCGGGTGCATCGACGATCACCCGTGAGATGGAAATCGCTGCGGTCCATGCGGTGGCCGATCTTGCCCGTTCCGAAATGTCCGAGGTGGTCGCCGCGGCCTATGGCGTGCCCGGGACCGGGTTTGGGCCCGAGTACCTGATCCCTAAGCCTTTTGACCCCCGTCTGATCGCCCGGGTGGCGCCGGCGGTGGCACAGGCCGCAGCCGATAGTGGTGTGGCCACCCGCCCGATCGGTGACATGGACGCCTACCGGGCGCAGCTCGAGCAGTTTGTCTATCACTCGGGCAACTTCATGAAACCGATCTTTGCGCTGGCCCGCAGCGCCCCCTCCAAGCGGCGGATCGCCTACGCCGAGGGTGAAGACGAGCGGGTGCTGCGCGCGGTGCAGATCGTGGTCGACGAGAAGCTCGCCGTGCCGGTGGTAATCGGCCGGCCCGCGGTGATTGAACAACGCATCGAACGGCTCGGCTTGCGCGTCCGGGCTGGAGTCGATTTCGAGCTGGTCAATCCGGAGCGCGACGACCGGTATCGCGAGTACTGGCAGGAGTACTACCGCTTGACCGCCCGCAAGGGGGTCACCGAGGATTACGCCAAGACCGAGATGCGTCGTCGCTCGACCCTGATCGGCGTCATGCTGGTGCACAAGGGTGCCGCCGACGGCTTGATCTGCGGCACGTTCGGGCCCTTCGCCGAGCACCTGCGTTTCATCGATCATGTGATCGGCAAGCGACCCGGTGCCAGTGTGTATGCGGCGATGAATACGCTGATGCTCCCGGATCGGCAGCTGACCTTGGTCGATACCCACGTCAATCAGGATCCCGATGCGGGCCAGATCGCCGAGATCACCCTGATGGCGGCAGACGAGTTGCGACGCTTCGGCATCCTTCCCAAGGCGGCGCTTCTCTCGCACTCCAATTTCGGCTCGTCGCAGGACCCTTCGGCCCGCAAGATGAGAGATGCGTTGGCGATCATCCGCGAGCGCGCCCCTGGGCTGGAGGCCGATGGCGAGATGCACGGCGATGCAGCCCTCGACCCGGCCGTGCGGTCAGCGCTGGTGCCAGATTCCCATCTCGATGGTTCGGCCAATCTGCTGGTGCTCCCCGGGATCGATGCGGCCAACATTTCCTACAACCTGCTCAAGAGCGCGGCGGGCAATAACGTGGCGATTGGTCCGGTACTGCTCGGGGCTGCGCGGCCCGTCCACGTGCTCACGCCCTCGGCGACCGTTCGCCGGATCGTCAACATGACCGCCTGGACCGTCGTCGATTCGGTGAGCGAGCGCTGAGCGCACGGACGCCTGGCTGATGCGGCCTTTCAAGCCCTCTCGCCGATGGACGATCAGTGCGGCGCTGATCGGACTGGTGGCATTTGTCGTACTGGCCATCGGTCTCTCGTCGGCCTGGCGGGCCGATGCGCGCGGGCCGGATGAGGCCGCGCCCGGCATCGGCTGGGTCGACCTCGGCGATCTGCCGCGCGAGGCCCATGAGACGCTCGCCATGATCCGAGCGGGCGGTCCCTTCCCTCATCGACAGGACGGCACGGTTTTTCAGAACCGGGAACGCTTGCTGCCGATCCGGCCGCGTGGCTACTACACCGAATACACGGTCCGAACCCCCGGTGCGCGCAACCGGGGTGCTCGCCGCATCGTGGCAGGCGGTGAGCCGGCGGTGTCGGGCGAGTACTATTTCACTGAGGATCACTACAACAGTTTCCGTCGCATTCGCGAGAGGCTGCCGCAAGGAGGTCGACGGTGAGTCTGATCAGCAATCTGCCCGCACAGGCTGTCGTGCCCCTCAATGCGTATGATTTCGATGCGCTGCTGAAGGATGCCGTTCGAATCGATCAGACTATCCTGAGAGCGGATTTCGACGGGGTTCAGGACAAGTCCGGGGTGATGGCGCGACTGGCCGAGGGCTTTGCCCTGCCTGATCACTTTGGCCGCAATCTCGACGCGCTTGCTGACTGTCTGGGCGAGCTTGAGCCCGAGGAGGCTGACCGCCCGGGTTTTGTGGTGATCCTGCGCGACCTGCCCGAGGGTCCAGGTTTCGATCGGAACCAGCGGGACGCGTTGCTCGATGTGTTTCGTGACGCCTTGGATCTCTTCGACGAGCGAGGCATTGCGTTTCGGGTCTTTTACTCGGTTCATGGGTAAGTGGGGTGCGCGAACAAGGTGCTCCGCTACCCGCATCGCGCGTCATGACACTCTGACCGTCTCCTTACCGAAAGTCGCCGGCGATTGCAGCAATCGCCGCAAGCGCAGCCAGCCCCGCCGTCTCGGTGCGTAGCACGCGCGGTCCGAGCTTGACCGCCACGAACCCGGCATCGATCAGTCGCTCCAGCTCGGCCGGGGTCAGACCCGACTCAGGACCGACGAGCAGCGTGACGGGACTTTCAGCTGCGCGGGTCGAATCGAGCCGCGCGCCTTCGATCGCTTGAACCAGTGTCGTTTCAGCAAAGGGCGACAGCGCAAGCCGCAGCCCGGGCGACGGTCCCATCGCGAGCCACTTGGCGATCGTCACGGGTGCGCACAGTGCTGGCAGCTGATCCTGCCCGCTCTGCATGCAGGCGGCTTCGACAACGGCCTGCCAATGCTGGAGCTTGCGCTGCCCGCGATCAGGATCCAGCCGGATCAGGCTGCGTTCCGAAAAGAGCGGCACGATGGATGAGACGCCGAGCTCGACCGCCTTTTCGATCGTCCAGTCCATCTTGTCTGCGCTTGACAGACATTGGGCGAGCGTGAGCGAGAGTCGGCTGGCTTCGACCCGAGGCAGAGTCTGCTCGATCCGAAGCTGGCAGGTCCCCGCATCGATCTGTACGATCCGTGCCCCATAGCGGCTCCCCTGTCCGTCGAATACCTGTACCGGGTCTCCAGCGGACAATCTCAGTACTCGTGAAAGGTAGCGTGCTTGTTCCCGTCCAATCTCGATGGGTTCACCGGATTCGATGCCCGCGCGCAAACCGTCCTCGAGCGGGATCAAGAGGCGCGGCAGCATCCTGGCGTCACCCGTCGTCGCTCAGCCTGGCAGCAGGCGGCGGTAGTAGTTGGGCAAGGCGAAGAGGCCGTGGTGCGTGGCCTCGTTGTAGAGCTCGAGATCGGTTATCTTTCGCTCGGCGAGTCGGCGCGCGATCTCCTCTTGCGGTATTGCGCATGGATCGATCTGGTCGGAGGCGATCGCCAGGCCCCAGTAGGCGCCGTAGAGCGGAATGTAGACCCCCATTGGCCGAACGATCGCGTAGCAGCTTGCGAGCTCGCCCAGCAACTGCCGCACACGCCCGGGCTTGAAGACCGGCGAGCCAAGGTGCATCACGAGTGCCCCGCCCGGCGCGAGAATCCGGCGAGCGAGCGCGAAGAATTCGCGCGAATACAGCCGGAAAGCCGGTGTGTCGGGATCGGTCAAGTCGAGGATCACGAGGTCGAAGCGCTCGCTGCCCTCTTCGACCATTGTCTCGAGCGTCGTCCAGCCGTCGCCGATCCGGATCTCCAGGCGGGGGTCGTCGAGCGCGCCGCGATGAATGGCGCCGAGATGCGCTCGGGCCACGCGGATCACCTCCGGGTCGAGCTCGGCCATGACGATCCGATCGATCGTTGGGTGCTTGAACAATTCCTCGGTCGAGCCACCGTCGCCGCCTCCTATCACCAGCGCCGAACGGGGTTCGGGATGGGTGAGGGCGGCTGGATGAACGAGGCTTTCATGATAGTGAAATTCATCGCGTTCCGAGGTCATGAATGAGCCGTCCAGCCTGAATAGGCGGCCCCACTGGGTGGTCTCATGAACCTCGATGGCCTGCCAGGCTGAGCGGGTGGACTCGATCAGCCGGCTGCTGCGGTAACCATAGGCGCTGTCTGCGTTCAGCCACTCGAGAAGCAGGTTTGAGTGATCGGGTGCCTCGACAGGCAGGGAGTTCAAGCCCATCGGCGACGGCTCGTCCCCGCCCCGCTGGATGGCTTTCAGCGACCGCGAACCGGGATTGAAGGAATCAATCAAGTGATCGAGCACCTGCTGGGCCCGCGTCGAATTGTCGGTCGAGAAATTGCACACATAGACATCGAGTGTCACTGCGGATTGCTCAGGCCAGGTATGAACCGCAAGGTGCGACTCCGCAAGCAGTACCGCGCCCGTGACGCCTCCAGGTTGTCCCTGATAGTCGGGGAAGACGAAATATCTTTCGTCGACCAAGGTGAGGCCAGCGGCTGAAACGACCGCTCGGCACAGGCTCGAGAGTGAATCTTCCTGGGTGAGAAGCGCCGCTTCACAACGGCATTCATAGAGGTCAGCGGTGAGGTGCAATCCCTGCATTCGTGTTCCATCCTCCTCGAGCGGCGATCCGCCGGATCAGGCAGTTGCCCCTGCCGCTCAGACCATGCGCGCCGATCAGGCCGAAGGTCATTGTTCAGAAGCCCCCCGGGTGGGGGATCGGGACCGTCCGCAGCAGGACGGATCGGGTAAGCAGGCAGCGATAACTCGCCGCCCGGCACGTGGCATGCCAGATGCGCGTG
>JBIKTA010000003.1:0-19577 GCA_044348315.1 Burkholderiaceae bacterium
GATGGAGACGCCGATTGGTGATGACGATGACTCGCATCTCGGTGATTTCATCGAGGATACGACGACGCTTGCGCCCTCCGACGCTGCACTTCACGGCTCGATGCGTGATGTGGTCAAGGAGGTGCTGGATTCCCTGACTCCTCGCGAAGCCAAGGTGTTGCGGATGCGTTTCGGTATCGAGATGAGCACCGATCACACGCTCGAGGAGGTCGGCAAGCAGTTCGACGTCACGCGCGAGCGCATCCGTCAGATCGAGGCCAAGGCGCTGCGTAAGCTTCGCCATCCGACCCGTGCGGACAAGCTCAAGAGTTTCCTCGAAGGCCAATGAAGCACACCGCTGAGGGCCACGACGGCCCTCGCTTCACGCGGGCCATGATCGGGTGAGCGGGCCGTCCAGCTTCACGGCCGGCTTGGCCTTTACCTTCGGCGCGGTCTTCTTCTGGGGCACTCAGGTCCCGGTCGCCAAGACCCTGCTCGATTCCATGGACAGCTTCGCCTTCGGTGCGCTCCGCTACGTGATTGCGCTGTTGGGGTTCGCACCCATCCTCTGGTGGCGCGAGGGGCGGGCTGCGTTTTCGACTGAAGGCCACGGCCTGCGTATCGCTATTGCCGGAGGGGTTGGGCTTGCGGGCTCCACGGCGCTGGTTTTTCTCGGGCTGTCCTACACGCGGGCCGAGTCCGCGGCGATCATCCTCGCGCTGCAGCCCGGCATGACGGCGCTTGCACAGTGGGCTGTCGACAAGCGTCGTCCGGCCGCTTACACGCTCGTGTGCCTTGCGATCGCGTTCGCCGGCGTGCTGATGGTGATCACGCGGGGCGGCGCGGTCTTTGCGATCGGGACGGATCTGGAATGGCGTGAGCTTTTGGGCAACCTTCTGGTGCTGCTTGGCGCGATGGGGTGGGTGACCTACGTCATCAGCGCAGCCCCCTTGTCGCATTGGTCGGCTGCTCGAGTTTCGACGCTGGGTACCGCCTGGGCCGCAGCGATGCTGGTGCTCATCTGGATCTTGGCCGGCATGATGGGCTGGGCGGGCCTGCCCACCGATCTCGACCCCCCCGACAGCCTGCGGCTGTTTTACGTATCGGTATTTGGCGGCATGCTGGCGATGTTCTGGTGGAACGCGGGCGCGCGCCGCATCGGTCCGCTCAATGCCGCGCTGTTTGGTTATCTGATGCCGGTGTTTGCGTTTTCGGTGCGCGCGATCGAGGGCGCAGTGTTCACGGCTGCCGAGTTGATCGGCGCGGCGATCGTCATCGCCTCGCTCGCGGCGAACAATCTGATCGAGCGTCGGCGGCGTAACCGGTCCTGAATGCCCGGTCGCTTCGTCTGGGCGCAGTGCTTGCGAGCCCTCTGCCGGGTCGTGTCTGGTGGCCGCGCGATAGAATGGCGGGTTCGGGCCTCTAGCTCATGCTTGGTTAGAGCAGCGGACTCATAATCCGTTGGTGCCGGGTTCGACTCCCGGGGGGCCCACCAGTTTTTGAGTATCAGGGGTTGCGACCTTCCTCACTGATCGCTTGGCTCCGCCGACTCCTTCCACCTGTGCATCGACTTGATTTCGATGCCAAAGAGGCTGAGCGAGCGCGCCACCGTCTGATCGACGATCTGCTCGAGCGTGCGCGGCCGAAAATAGAAGGCTGGCACCGGTGGCATCACAATGGCGCCGTTGCGGGTGGCCTGTTCCATGAGCGCGATGTGACCTGCATGGAAGGGCGTCTCGCGAAACAGCAGCACGACCGGGCGCCGCTCCTTCAGGCACACATCAGCCGCCCGCACGGTGAGCTCACTGTCGTAACAGTGCGCGATGCCGGAGAGCGTCTTGACCGAGCAGGGAGCGACCAGCATTCCGGAGGTGACGAACGAACCGCTCGAGACCGAGGCCCCGATATCGCGGTACTCGTGCACGACGTCAGCCATCGCCTTGACCTCGGCAGGCGAGTGATCGGTTTCCTCGATGATGGTGCGTGCGGCCGAGGGTGAGAGCACCAGGTGAGTCTCGATGCCGCCAACCTCGCGCAGCATCTGCAGCGCACGGACTCCATAAATCGCCCCGGACGCTCCGGTGATGGCGATGATCAAGCGACGCATTGAATGTCCTTTGTGAGATTCAGTCGCACGGCCTGCACTTCAGCCGCCGAACACCCACGCTTTTTAACATGTATTGCCGCACTTATGAAAATGTTATAAGTTCGGACGCCTTTTGAGACTGGGAGTGCCGCATGCCCAAAGTGCTGGATCACATTCTTTACGCAGGGCCCGACCGCGACGGGATGATCGAGGACTTCGCCCGGTTGTCCGGCGTGCGCGCGGGCATAGGCGGCGTTCATCCGGGGCTCGGCACCCACAACGCGCTGGTGTCCTTGGGGCCCCACTGCTACTTTGAACTCATCGCAACCGATCCCGCGCAGGATGTTCCCGGCTCGATGGGCGACCTTTTCCGCCGCTACGACAGCCCGCGGCTCTTCGCCTACATGGTGCGCGCATCCGACCTGGAGGGCATCCGTGACGTGCTGGCCGAGCAGGGGATCGCCGCCGATCTGTTTGCCGCTTCCCGGCAGACGCCCGATGGCCGGACGCTGCGCTGGCGGCTGCTGATGCCGGACGACAATCGGTTTGGCAATTGCCTGCCCAAGTTCATCGACTGGCTCGACACCCCTCTGCCGGGCGGGTCGGCGGTCCCGGGTTGCAGCCTCATCGACTTTCATGTCGGGCACCCCGACGCGCACGCGCTCTCCGAGTTGCTCGGGCGGCTCGATATCGCGATCGATCTCGCTGCTGCGGACCGCCCCTGTCTACGCGCGCGGCTGCGCACGCCGAATGGGGTGTTGATCATGAACTCGGCGTTCTGATCGGTTCACACCAATCGGTTCAAACGGCTGGCCGATACGGATCCTCACCGTGACCAAGCATTCATCCGGCAAATCCGCGACCTCTGCCACGGGCCCTCGGGTGACGAGTGGCCTGGTCGGGTCGCTCCCCACCGGGTTGGGCGAGGCTGCTCGCGAGAGCAATCCGATGCGGCAGAGCGATCAGGCCTTCGAGGTGCTCTACCGCGCCATCGTGCGGTGCGAGTTTCTGCCCGGAGCCACCGTCACTGAGGCGCAGTTCGCCGAGCGATTTGCCCTCACGCGAGCGTCGACACGCGCCGCCGTCGACCGACTGTCGATCCTGGGCCTGCTCAAGCCCGTGCGGCGACAGGGCTACATCGTCAAGCCCATCACGCTGCGCGACGTCAACGACCTGTTTCAGTTGCGAACCATTCTCGAGGTTCAGGCCAACCGCCTGGCCGCCGGACGCGTCGATGAGTTCAGCCTGCGCCGCCTCGATCGCGCCTGCTCGCAGCGCTACTGCGTGGGCGATCGCGGGAGCGTCTCGCGCTTTCTTCAGGCCAACAGCGAGTTTCACATCACGGTTGCGGCCGCCACCGGCAACTACCGCCTCGTGTCGATGCTCGGTCAGATCCTCAAGGAAATGGAGCGCTTTCTTCACGTGGGTCTCTCGCACCGCGATCGTTCTGCCGAGATCCACCAGGAGCATCAGGCGCTGATCGACGCGCTCGCCCGGGGCGACGTCGATCAGGTCGAAGTCCTGACCCGAGAGGAGCTCGCGTCCTCCAAGAGCATGATTCTCGATGCGCTGATGTCGAGCGCCGACCTGCTCGATGTCAATCTCTCGGTCAACCTTGCACGCGATTCCACCCTACCCAAATGATCATGAATCCAGAAGACCTTCAAAGCACCGTCCAGAAGTGGCTCGACAGTTCGCCCTTCATCCGTTTCATGGGGCTTGAGCTCATCGAGGCCGATGTCGGGCGCGGCATCATTGCCATGAAAATGCCCATGCGTGCCGAATTCGAACGGGGGGGCATGCCCGGCCAGTTCCACGGCGGGCCGATCGCCGCGCTGATCGATACGGTCGGTGATTTCGCGGTCGCGCTGCTTCTTTCCGGAACCGTCCCCACGATCAATTTCCGCGTTGACTATCTGCGGCCCTCGGTCGGGTCCTTTCTGCTCGCGCGTGCGACGGTGCGTCGACAGGGGCGGACGGTGTCGGTCGTCGATGTCGATGTATTCGATGATCAGCAGCGGCTGACTGCGGTCGGCCGGGGCTGCTACAGCAGTCAGATCGGTTGAACCCTTTGACGGAGATCGGGCTGATGAAACAACGTAATCTTGGCGAGGTGATCCCGCGCGAGCTCGAGGCCGAGCGGGCCTGGATCATCGAGGTGGGTGTGCAGGGCGATGACCTCACGACCACCTATGCGCAACTGCAGCGTGAGGCGGACGAGTTGGCAGCGGGCCTTCGACGAAAGGGGCTCGCGCGCGGGGCGAAAGTGGGCATCCTGGCTGCAAATGGCAGTCGGTACTACACGGCGTTTCTCGCGACCATGCGCGCCGGTCTGGTTTCGGTGCCGATCAATTTCAAGTTGACCCGCGACACGATCGACTACATCGTGGGCGATGCCGGAATCGAGCTGATGTTTGTCGACGCCGAGCGCGAGGCGCTTGTCTCAGGCGTTCCTGCCATTCGGCTCGACGATGACCAGTCCTGGGCGGCCGCGCGATCGGCCGAGATCGAACCCAGCATGTCGATGGACGATGATGAGGTGGCGCTGATTCTCTACACCTCGGGTTCGACGGGTCGACCCAAAGGGGTGCCGCTCACCCACGGCGGCTATATCTGGGTGATTGAGACTCTCGATACGGTGAGCCCGCCTTTCAACGGCAAGCGCGCTCTGGTGGCAGCGCCCCTCTACCATATGAACGCCTTGATTCAGAGCCTGCTGATCGGTGTGGCAGGGGGCACCGTTGTCATGCTCACCCATTTCAGTGCCCGCAGATACATCGAGGCGGCATCGCGTCACCATTGCCACATGGTCACGGCCGTGCCCACCATGTACGCGCTGGTGGCCCGCGAGACCGAGTGGCTGGCCCGATACGACCTGTCGCATGTCGATTCGGCCAAGTCGGGCTCTGCGCCGGCCTCCGAGGGCTTGTTTGAGATGGTGACGCGTGTGTTTCCGAATGCTGCGAGCAGCAACTGGTGGGGAACGACCGAGTCCGGCCCGGTGGCCTTTGGCGCTCATCCCGACGGACTGCCCCGGCCGACCCTGTCGCTCGGCTATCCCCTTGCCGGCACCGAGTGGCGTCTGGTCGACGGACCGAGCGCCGACGAGGGCGTGCTGCATGTGCGCTCGCCCGCCGTCTCGCCGGGCTACCTCAATCTGCCCGAGGTCTCGGCGCGGCGCTTTCTTGACGGCTGGTACGACACGGGCGATGTCATGCGGCGCGACGAGCACGGTTTCTTCTATTTCGTCGGGCGTGCGGACGACATGTTCGTCTGTGGTGGCGAGAACATCTATCCGGGTGAAGTCGAGAAGATGCTCGAGACGCATCCGGCGATCGCTCAGGCCGTGGTGCTGCCCGTCAATGATGAGATCAAGGGGCAGATTCCGGCCGCGTTCATCGTGCCGCGTGCGGGTCAGGCGCTCAGCGTGGACGATGTGAAGCAGTACGCGTTGCAGCATGGTCCGGCCTACCAACACCCTCGTTTTGTCGAATTTCTCCCCGAGATGCCCCTCGCGGGCACCAACAAGATCGATCGCAAGGTGCTGGCGGAGCGGGCCGCGCGCCTGTCCCGCTGATCGCTTCCCACGCACGACCCCGAACAAGGATATTGAATGAAAGCGCAGGTCATCCGCGATCACTGCTCGATCGACGACATTACTTACGAGACGAACTGGCCCGACCCCAAGCCGGGGCCGCAGGACGTGGTCTTGAAGGTCGGTGCGTGCACGCTCAATTACCACGACCTCTTCACCCTGCGCGGCATGCCCGGCATTCGTCTCAACTTCCCTCTGATCATGGGCATCGACGTCGCAGGCGAGATCGCCGAACTCGGCTCAAACGTTCAGGGCTGGAAAGTGGGCGACCGGGTGATGGTCGATCCCTTCGATCGCGAGACCGGTGTGTTGCTGGGCGAACGTGTCGACGGAGGCTTGGCCGAGTATGTGCGGGTGCCAGCGGGTCAACTGGTCAGTCTTCCCGATGAGGTCAGCTTCGAACAGGCTGCCGCGCTGCCGGTGGCCTACGGCACGGCTTACCGCATGATGGTTGCGCGCGGTCAGGTCAAGGCGGGCGAGAAGGTCTTCATTCTCGGCGCGTCAGGCGGAGTGGGCACCTGTTGCGTGCAATTGGCGCGTCTTGCGGGCTGTACGGTGATCGTGGCCGCTTCGACCGAAGAGAAACTCCAGAAACTGCGCGAGATCGGTGCGGACGACGGCGTCAACTACGTGACCGAGGACTGGGTCCGTGTCATGCAAAAGCGCTATGGCAAGGCACGCTTCGGGGGCGCAGGCGCAGGGGGGGTCGATGTCGTGGTCAACTTCACCGGCGGCGACACCTGGGTGCCGTCGCTGAAGACCCTGACCAACGGGGGTCGGCTCCTCACCTGCGGTGCCACGGCCGGTTTTGATCCCAAGGAAGACATCCGCTATATCTGGACCTTCGAGCTCAACATCATGGGTTCGAATGCCTGGCTGCGCGAGGACCTGGTGAGCCTGCTTGAGCTGATTCGCGCGGGCAAGCTCACGCCGGTCATCGATCGGGTGCTGCCCCTCACCGAGGCGCGCGAAGCTTTCCGCCTGCTCGACTCGCGTCAGATCGTCGGCAAGATCGTGGTCAAACCCTGAGGGGTGCTGCGAGGCGAAACGCCTTGCCCCTTTGGGCGTCCGGGGTACTACAAGCCAGGCGTGATTTTTCTTGTCCGGTCCGGATCACCGTGGGATACTTTGAACATGTTTAAAAGGCCAGTCAAAAACTTTCCTGATGCGCGTGCCTGTGCGACCTGTTACGCGTCGGGCGTGGGGTCTGCATCGTGAGCACAGCCACCCAGCAGCTCGAGGGCGTGAGCCCGCTCAAGCTTGCCAGCTGGCGGATCGGTCTGCTCATCGCCGTGCTCGTGCTCTGGCAGCTCGCCTCGGGGCGCCTGATCAACGAATTTTGGATCAGCCATCCGATCGATATCGGTGCTCGGCTCTGGGAGCTGGCGACCTCGGGCATGCTCTGGTTGCACGCTTGGGCGACCCTCTGGCAAGCCCTCCTGGGCCTTGCGATTGCGCTGCCGGTCGGGATCGCAATGGGGGTGGCGCTGGCTGCATTTCCACGTTTTGCCGCGACCGTTGATCCCTATCTGATGGGGCTCTACAGTCTGCCGCGGATCGCGCTGGCGCCGCTTTTCGTGATCTGGCTGGGAATCGGTCTGGCGTCCAAAGTCGCGCTCGTCTTCTCGCTGGTCGTTTTCATCTTCATGTTGAATACCCGTCAGGGCCTGCTCGAGGTCGATCGTGACCTGATCAACCTGATGCGGACCATGCGGGCCACCCGCAGTTACATCTTCCGACGGGTTCAGGTACCTTCGATCCTGCCGTGGCTGATCGCTGCGCTTCGGATCAATGTCGGCATGGCGCTGATCGGCTCGGTGATTGGCGAACTGCTCGGCTCCAACCGCGGTTTGGGCTGGTATATCGAGCATTCGGGTGGCCGGCTCGATACCACCGGCGTCTTCACGGGTCTCATTGCACTGATGGTTCTCGCCCTGATTCTCAATGAGGCGGTCAGCGCTATCGAGCGCCGACTGCTCAAATTCAAGCAAGGCCGGACTTGATCCGGCACCACATGGAGGGTTCTTACATGGTTCATCGCATCTATCGTGGTCTCTTGTCGGGTCTCATCGCGGCGAGCGCACTGGTCGCCGCCCCTGTTTATGCGCAGGTCAAGCTCAAGGCTGGGGTCTCGGTCAATTTCGAGGGCATGTTGCCCGTCTGGGTGGCGGACCAGCAGGGTTTTTTCAAGGCCGAAGGCATCGAGTTCGAGTTGCTCGACTTCAAGGGCGGCGGCCCGGCGGTGCAGGCGTTCGTTGGCCGCAGCATCGACATCCTGTTTGCCGCCACCGATCATGTCCTGCGTCTGCAGAATCGCGGTATTCCCGCCGTGGTGCTGCATGGGCTGGACAGCTATCACAACTACACGCTCATCAGTAAGGCGGGCGTGAGTGCCAAGAATCTCGCCGAGATGAAGGGCAAGTCGCTCGGGATCACCTCGCCCGGAAGCATGACCGACAACACGATCCGCTGGGCGATCAAGGAAGTCAAGCTCGATCCTGATCGTGACTTTCGCATCACGGGTGCGGGGGTGGGCGCGGCCATGATCGCAGCGATCGACAGCGGCAAGATCGACGCGGGGCTGGTGCAGCAGACCGACACGGCCTTCCTGCTGCAGCAGCGCAAGGGCTCCTACTCGGTGGTCGCCGACTTCACCACGATTCCCTATGCCGGTTATTCGGTGCTCGCGCTGGCGAGCTGGGTCGACGGCAACAAGAACACGGCGCGAGGCATCCAGCGTGCCGTGGCGCGCGCGGTGGCCGCAGTCGAGAAGGACCCCAAGATCGGGACTGCGATCATCAAGAAGCTCTACCCGCATTTCTCGGACGAGTTGGTACTCGCGACGGTGCGCTCGGCCATCGCGCGCGTGCCCAAGGGCGGGCAATACAGCGCTGAGGCCGTTGAGAGCGTCAACCAGATCGTGCGCGGGGCCGACCCCAAGCTCAAGCCGATGACGCCTGAGTCGCTGCGTCCCAATCTCTGAGTCTCGCCCCTTGCATCTGAACTCAAAGCGGGTGCCCGATTCGGGTGCCCGCTGCCTGCTTGATTCCCCAAAATAATGGCTCCAATCGCACGGCCTCAAGCCAAGGTTGTCGTCGACCAGGTTTCAAGGACCTACGGCGCGGTTCGCGCGCTGGAAGGCATTGACCTGGTCTTCGATAATGGCTCCTTTGTCTCGATCGTCGGTCCCAGCGGCTGTGGCAAGTCCACCCTGCTTCGGCTGATTTCCGGACTGGAGTTGCCCAGTTCAGGTTCGATCCTCGTCGATGGCCAGAAGGTCGAGGAGCCCCCGGCCAAGCTCGGCTTCATGTTCCAGCGCGATGCCCTGCTGCCCTGGGCGACCGTCGAGGAAAACATCGGTGTGGGCATGGAACTCGCTGGACTGCCTGAACAGCGTCATGCTGATCGCAAGCGCGAGCTGATCGGCTTTTTGGGGCTGGCGGGTTTCGAGAAGCATTACCCCGCTCAGTTGTCGGGTGGCATGCGCCAGCGTGTCTCGCTCGGCCGTCTGCTTGCCTACGAGCCCGAGCTCTACCTGATGGACGAGCCCTTCGGGGCGCTCGATGCCCAGACCAAGATTCTGATGGCGCGTGAACTCCTCAGGATCTGGAGCACCTACACGAAGAGCGTGATCTTCGTGACGCACGATATCGAGGAGGCGGTCTTTCTCTCCGACCGGGTCATTGTGATGAGTCCGCGACCGGGACGGGTTCAGGCCGACTTCAAGATCGATCTGCCGCGCCCGCGTGATTTCCGCACCACCAAGAAAATTCCGCTGTTTCAGGAGCTCTGCGCCGAGATCTGGGACCAGATCCTCGCTACAGGGACGCAGGACTGAGGCCGAGCGGCTGCGGCGTGTCGGCTGACGTTCGCCCCCCGGCCAGGAAAAAAAGCACCGCCTCCAGGCAACCCCCATTCAGGAGATTTCGATCATGATGAACGCCCCCGCTGACAGTTCCGCGCCCGCACCTCGCAACGGCAACCCGCCCATCACTGAAGGGTTCCGTGAGTTCGTGGCCCGGCTACGGGAGGCCGGTGAACTCGTCGACCTGCACCAGCCCGTCGACATCCGCCACATTGCCACCCTGGTCGATCAGTCCGACAAGGCGCTGATGTTCCACAACGTTATTGGCTACGACATGCCGGTGGTGTCGGGGGTCGTGCGCTCGATGAATCGCGGCTTCATGTCGATGAATGCAAAGAGCTATCGCGACATCGAGGACATCATCACGACGGGGCTTGCCGCGCCCATCCCGCCCGAGCGGGTGGCCACCTCGACCACCGAAGAGGTCGTCCTCACCGGTGATCAGGTCGATCTCTTCAAGCTGCCGGTGCCGATCTTCTCGATCCACGATGGCGGTCCGATGATCACAGCCGGCGTGGTGATGGCCAAGGATCCCGAATACGGGATCATCAATACCGGCTGCTACCGCTTCATGGTCAAGGAGAAGAACCTCACCGGCATCGACATCGTGACGCCCAACAATCTGCGTCACTACCTCGAGCGTGCGCTAAAGGAAAACCGCAGCCTGCCGATCTCGATCTCCATCGGCGCGCATCCGATCGAGACGGTCGCCGCCAACTACCGCGCGGCGCTCGATGTCGAGGAAATGTCCCTCTCGGGCGGTTTCCGGGGGGCGCCGCTCAAGCTGGGCCAGTGCCGCACTTCTGATCTCCCGTATATCGCCGACAGCGAAATCGTGCTCGAGGGCGAGGTGCTGCCCGTCGGCTGGACCGAGCCCGAGGGGCGTTTCGGCGAGTTCACCTTCCTGATGGGCGGCCTGCACTGGAATCCCAATGTGCGCATCAATGCGATCATGATGCGGCGTGATGCGATGTTCTACGCGCTGCACATGCCTTTCGAGTACAGCTATCTGGGTGCGGCGGCGCTGCACCAGCCGGTGCGTCGCGCACTCACCAACACCGGTATCCAGGTCAAGGACATCAACATCACGATCGGAGGCTCGGCCTACTGGCACGCGGTGATTTCGATTCGTAAGCAGGCAGGCGAAGGCAAGACGGCGCTGCTGGCTGCGCTCTCGGTCGGTGACCTCAAGCACGTGGTGGTCGTTGACGAAGACATCGATGTCTACAACGCGCACGAGGTGGAGTGGGCGATTGCCACCCGCGTGCAGGGTGACCGCGATGTGATGATCATTCCGGGTGCCCGGGCCAAGCCGCTCGACCCCAGCCTCTTCATCACGCCGGGTGTCGTGCCCACCGGTGCCAAGGTCGGCATCGATGCCACGATCAGTGAAGGCATCCCGCGCGAGCGTTATGAGCGGGTCGCCTTTGCCTATGCCGACACGGCCAAGATCAGCGACTACGTCAAAGGCAAGGCCGATACGATCACCGATTCGGCCGATCAGAAGGCGATCGAGGACCAGATCTTCGCGCTCATCGATAAAGAGCCGATGTACTACACCGATCTGTCCCGGCGTTTTGCCCAGACCGATTTCGTCGTGCTCGCGCGCGCGCTCGGTCAGTTGCATGCCGATAACAAGCTCTGGAAGGACCCGATCGGCAGATTGTGTGTGAAGGGCTCAAAGTTCGACGCAAAACCCGTTACCCGCTGAGCAGGCGGCGCAGCCGGCGTCACGGCTGTGACGCCCGACCGCGCTCGCGCTACGATGGGGGCAGTATCCGAGAGGGATGACGCTCTTCTCGTAAGCAAAGCCTTTGAAGGCCCGAGGAAATCCGGTGAAAGTCGATCGAGAACACGCCTGGCAGAC
This sequence comes from Burkholderiaceae bacterium, assembly GCA_044348315.1. Lineage (GTDB taxonomy): Bacteria > Pseudomonadota > Gammaproteobacteria > Burkholderiales > Burkholderiaceae_E > SYIM01. The sequence continues at coordinate 11,393 of JBIKTA010000003.1, forward strand.
CATTGTGTCGTGGTACGGCGAGCCCGGGGCGGCCGATGCGCTCTTGCTCGAGCAGCAGTGCACTGGCCTTGACGTGGTGCTGCACCTCTTCTTTCGTTATGTCGAGCACGAGATGAAAATCGCGCTCAACGCCGATGAGCGGGCCGACGCGCAGCAGGCCATCGCCGTCTGGCGCGACCGGGTGATCGTGCGCGTGCGGGAACTGCGGCGTGAGATCAAGACCATGCAGGGACTGGATGCGATTGATGACTCACGCAACGATTGGCGCGAGCAGCTCAAGGCCATGGAGGTCAGAGCCGAACGGGTCGAGTTTATGTCGCTGTGCGCCTGGCTAGACCGGCGGCTCGAGACCCGCTCGACCTGAGCGACTGAGCCCGCCCGAGGCGCTGCGGGGTCGCCCAAGGATGCCGCTGTAGCCGCTCACAGGTGCGGCCGTGCCGCCGCCCGCCTTACTTCGTCAGTCCGTCCCATGCCGCCCGAAGCCCGCTTGCCCGAGCCGCTCCATCCTCGAGCATCGCGAGGGCCTGGTCGGTATCGGCGAATGCGTCAAGTTCAAAAACAGCCGACAACACGAACTGAGCGTCGCCGTTCAGCCCTAACCGCCAGTGGCTCCGCTCTTCGAGCGCGCCGCCCAGCTCGAACAGCGCCTGGAGGGCGCGCGCACCGACACCGGCATGACTCATGCCCTCGGTTGCCGTACTCGCATCGGCTGCTTCGATGTCGACCGTGAGCCGCGTCGAGTCTTCGGGGTGTGGCAGGATCAGGGTAAGGAAACCTTCCGCGCTTTCCAGGACGAGTCCCGGTGCCTCCGAGGGAATTTCGGGCTGCTCGAGTCCGCAGGCTGCGGCCAGCGCCTCGATGACCTGTTGGATACGCGGGCGAGAGGAGGTATCGAGACTCATGCCCGTGCTCCCACGTTGGGCTGCATCCCGCCCGCCTTCAGCGCAGGATGCGAAAGCAGTCGCTCATACTCGCCGCGAGAGTAATCGCGATTCATCCACTCGACTGCGCTGTAGCCAGGCCGACTCGTGTCGGCCGCTTCCAGGCACTGGCGGGCGAGGTTGAACATCGAATTCGGATCATCGAGGCCTTCAAGCGCCTCTCGGGCCTGATCTCGTATTTCCTGGGTGATCTTCGTGCCGTCGCGGATCGACTCCAAGGCTTTTTTGATTTCAGGAAGGGTGACCGCATAGTTCGCCATTTTTCGCTCACCGAGCTTGCGCACAACGCGCGCCACCACATTCGGACTCAGCATCTCCAGCATCGTGATGCCCCAGGCATGGAGATCGTTCTGGGTGCCCACGCCCTGTTGCAGCTTTGGATGGACATAGGAGGGCGTCCCGAGGAAACGATTGGGCAGCGCCTGGGGGTTGGGCGAGTCGCCCGGCTTGGTCTTTCTGATCTTGTACATCGTGCCCCAGTCGATCAGGCGCAGTTCGGTCCCCTCGCGCATGATGTTTTCGGGTTTGATGTCGCGGTGGACAATCCCGCGCTCATTCAATTGCTTGAGCGTGGTGAGGAAAGACTGCGCGAGCTCCGGCATATGCTGACGGACAAATGCCCGGCTTTGGGCCGGATCGTCGCTTTGCAAGTCCTCAAACAGTTCCTTTCCATTGACGGCCGGCGCGATCTCGGCCACGCACTCGAGCGGGCCGTGGCTACGAACGCGTGCCTTGAGCTCTCCAACGGGAATCAGCTCGAGCTCTTGCGAATCCGGGGCCTTCACAACGTAGTGGGATGGTGCCACCATCGCGCGAGTTTGCTGCCAGTCCGGCTGACTGCTCGAGCGGCTCAGATAGGCCGCCATCGCTTCGCTGGGCCCCATCTGCCGATAGCGGTTGAAGCTCAGCTCTTGCGGAGCGATCTCGCGGGGACTCTGATCGTCCAGATCTCCCGCTTTGACCAGATACTTGAGGATAAGCGCTTCACCGTTGGGGCCGGTGAGCCGATGGACATCCCCAAAGCTGCCTCCCCCCAGTTTGGCGTCATCGGTCACGAAACCACGGCCTTTGAGCGCCTCGTTGATTCGATCGCGATTGGGCAGCCAGAGGTTGGTAGGCATCAACTCCTGCCGCAGGGCCTCAAGGTCGGTCGAGATTGAAGTGTTTTCCCGCACCTGCAGCTGATCAATGTCCACGATCATCTGGAACTGATCCGCCATAGGCTCCTGAGCTCTGTCCCGGATGTCAAGAACGTCCTGCCCGGTCGCAACTCGATAACGGCCTGTGTTGGGATCGCGGAGCACATCGTCGACGATGGACGCCGCACGATCCGCCGGGAGACCATCGGCTTCGAGAAAGGCTTTCAGCATCTCGGCGGTGCGCTCCACCCGATAGCTCTTGTAACCGAATCGTTTGAATTCGAACGCAAGTTCGCTTCGGTTGGTGGTGTTGGTCACGCGCAGTCTGCGTGTCTCGCGCCCGCCCATCTCGATGTGACGGGCCAACTGCCCGATGCCGCCGCGCGCGGGATCATCCCCCGCTGCCCGGTTGGACTCGATGTTTTCGCGCAGTTGCTGGGCGAAATCCGCACTCCGGGCGGACGCGCGCACGTTGATGCCGGTATTGATCGCCATGGCAGTGGACTCCTATGCGATGTCTCGGTTTTGCCTCAGCCGCGGATCATCGTTGCGACCGGGAGCGCGTTGTCGGGCACGTTGCCTGCTGCGGCGTCCGCCGCCGAATCGCTCAAGACGATCCGCAGTTGCGTCACCCGGTCCAGGCCCTCGTCGATCCGATGAGCGAGGGTGTCTGCGTCAAGTGCCTCGAGCGGCAGCCGTTGGCGCAGCCCGACTCGCCCATCGTCGCCCGCTGCGATGCGCCAATCGTGGACCAAGCGACTCTCATGATTGAGCCGATGCAGCATGAGCCAGAAGTCAACCGGGTCGTCCGGTCGATCGGACGCATCGTCCCCGAAGGGTATCCAGATCTCGATGCCGTCTCGATCACCCGGCAGGCGAACCGCCGATAGCAGGATCATGAGTCCGTCTTCGGTATCGAGCCCGACCTGCAGGGCGGTGCTGTCGTTGACGGACTGCCCGTGATGGGCGAGCACAGCCTCGACGACTGAGAAAAAGTCGGTCATGTCATTGCTCCCGGTGCGCGCTCACACATTGAGGAACCACAGGTCCTGAGAGGAGTCGAATTGCACGATGGGGTAGGTGAACTCCGGGCCGATTTCCCAGTTGAACTCTTCGTCGGCAAATTGGAGCCAATCCGGCAGTGCGTTATAAGCATCGAGCAGCAGTGTGGTGATCGCCCCGAGATCGGAGCGGTCCTCAGGCGTCAGATCCACGTTCACCCCGAGCTTGGCGCCGAGTGTCAGATCGAGCCCGCCGCTGAAGTGGATCACATCGAACAGGTTGTCGGCCAGTTGCTGAACCAATGTCGAGTCCGGCGGCACATCGGCGAGCGTGCCCAGCATGTCGCCGATCCGCAATTTCCCCGAGTCGTCGCCGATGATGTCGACCTCGAGGTTCAGACCCAACCCGCCGAAGATCTCGGCGTAGAGATTGGCCAGCCCATTTGACTTGCCCAGCATGGCGCCCAGCGATGCGATCAGCGACACATCGATCTCGAGCTCGGGCAGATCGTAGATCGCGCCGTCGACTTCGTACTCGTCGAGCAGGTAGATGCTGTTGGCGAGCAACTCCAGCGGCGACCGCCCTTCCTGGTTGCGGATGCTCTGCAGCGCCCAGGTATCGGCACCGATCGACAGGCGTGGGATGATGCTGATGATCGCCTCGGCGGTGACAGGTACCTCGAAGGGCACGACGGCATCGATGGTGTCGTAGAAGGGCAGCAGTTCGGCCAGGTTGTAACTCAAGGGCAGGCTCAGGTTTTCGATCGAGGGCAGCTTGGGTGTGAAGCGGATGAGATCGATCAGTTCGTTATCGACGAACTTCATGATCAGATCGTTGCCCAGATCGTTCAGGATCGGAAACTCGAGCCCCAGATCCTTGGCCGCCAGCCAGAAGGCTTTCACCGCCGGGAGGTCTTTCAGGAGATCGGCGATGCGGTCGGGGCTCGCGTTGTCGGCGGTGCCGAGATCGGAGAGCTTGAGAAAGGTCTTCGGCGCGGCGGGCTTGTAATAGTCGTCATTGCGTCCTGTGTAGTTTCCGTTCTTGTCTCGGGCGCGGAATTGGAGAACGTCGAATTGTTTATGCGGAAAGGTCGCAAGCGTCGCTTTGACGGTGGTGAGCGTCTCTTCCGTGGCTTCCGAAAAGCCGATCAGCTTGAGCTGATCGACGGTGAGTGTGGTCTTGTAATCGCTGTGCTTGATGATCGCGCCAGCGAGCGCGCTCGTGGAGCGTTCTGACTTCCACGGCTCGTGCCCGTACACGCCTTCACTGGAAGTCGGGACACCAGCCCAGAGCGCTTTATCGGCCATGCTGGCCATCAGCACTTCGCGCGCTGCGGTGACGATCGCGTCCACCTCGGCATAGGTGTCGACCTGCTCGTCCGTCCGGGTCGCGATGATCTGCTGCAGCAGCGGGAGCGTGGGTATTCGCGAGTCGGGGCGGCTCTTGGTGTAGTTGACGTGCGGGATGTGCTCCATCTCTTTGGCCCGGTCGCCCTGCAGCAGGGTGTCGATGGCTTCATAAAATCGCTTTGCCTTGGTGCTGTCGACCGAAGCGCCTGCGGTCTCGAGCAGCACGTTGTAAGCGTCGATCGCCTTTTGCGCGGCGCTGATGCTGCCAAACTGGGCCTTGCCCAGCACGGTCGAATCCATGAAGCTCGCAAAGCCCGCCAGGGTCTTGGCCGAGAGGCCGGTGAGGCCCGCCCGGCTGAAGTCCTCCAGGGTCAAGGTGCCCGCCGTGTTGTCTTCGGCGGCGTCGCGGATCTTGTTTACGGCTGCGGCGAGCGCCAGGCCGATTGCTGCATCATCACCGCCGCCGTCGGCCACGGCTTTTTCCTGGGCTTCGAGCCAGGCCTTGTTGAGGGTGCTGACCTGGGTGCGGACGGTGCTGTAGAACTGGGTAAAGTCGCCGTTGTAGGACTTGATCGTGTCGTTGATCGTTGTGAGCGACGATTCGGACAGCACTTCGAGCCCTAATGCCTTGAATTGCGCGGCCGTAAGCGAGGTCGAGCCGGGCGTCGGGTTTTTGACCGTCGGATCGCCGCGATGCCCGTTCAGTGCGAGCCAGGCCTCGGCGTTCGTCACGAGCTCGGTGATCTCGGCCTTTGAGTCGAGCTCTGCCGGACCGAGTGCCTGAATCATCTTCAGGAGCAGGCTGTTCGCCTTGTCATTCTTGAACTTCATGTCGAAGGAGCGCTGCAGGACATGACCCACGCTGTCGACGACTTTTGGGATGTCCTCAGGCGTATTGCGCCCACCTGCCACCCTTTGGATCAGCGTGTAGGCGTCGACTCTTTTCTGGGTCAAGCTCACGAGAATCTTGTCGTTGTCATTGAAGATGCTCCCCGCATTTTGGACCAGGATGCGGCGCAGGTTGCCGTCGGTCATCAGGGCATGGATCACCTCGACATTGTCCTGGGTGACGCCGGTGATGCCGGCCTGCTTGAAGACATACTCATGAATGTTGCCCGCGGTGGGGCTGACGATCGATGGTTTGGCGGGATGGTCGATCACAGCCGAGTCGAGCCGCTTGATCGCATCCGCGGTCGAGAGTCCCGGCTCGGGATCCGAGCGCGGGGGCAGCGCCCGTTCGATGAGGCTGTAAGTGTTGCCGCCCATCTCATCGAAGGTCTCGTTGGCAATGTCCCACTTGTAGCTGCCGAGCGGCAGCGTGAGGACACTGAGCTGCGAGGCGGGCAGGCCCCCGAGCTCCGCAACTGCGCCCTGATACAGCCCGGACAGTTGCTCGATCTGGTTGACCGTGTGGAGCGCCTGCTTGAAGTAATCGAAGTATTCGAAGAATGAATCGAAGAACTCTTTCTGCTCTTCGAACGAATTCAGGATTGCAACGACCGTACTGCCATAGGGCGTCGCTTTCAGAGCATCGACCAGCCCCGGGGTCATCGCAACCATCGGCGTCCAGAGCTCGGCGACAAAATTGACGAAGTCCGAGTAGTAGCGGGCAGTCTGCTCGATCAGCTCGATGATCGTCACCTGACCGTTGTCATCGACATCCATCGCGGAAACGAAGCCCGAGAGGAGCCCATCAACGGCTGCCAAGGGCGCGCCAACGATGTCATCGACAAAATCTTTGGCGAAGCCCGGCAGCCATGACGGAAGATCCAGCGACGGGCTCGATGCGCTCAGACCCGCCGGAATTGGAATGGCGGTGGAGAAGAAATTCTCGACGTCATAGAGCGGCGTCATCACGGTGTCGACAACCGAGACTACCTCGCCGCTCGCGCGGCCAATCAGCGGCGCAAGCGAGACCGCGACATCGTCGAAGTAGACGATCGCATGGTTGGTGTCCGACTTCGACGCGTCTTTTGAGTCGAAAGCGTGCTTGAACGAGGCGGTGATGTCGCTGTCCAGTCGCAAGGACAGGAGATCAGAAAGCGCGGCCCAGCTTTCATCCGTGATGATGTTGCCGAGATTCAGACCCAGTGCGGTCTTGGCCGACAGCCGACCTTCGACAAAGGATGCGAAGCTCAGCACGTCGCCGAGCGACTGGTTTGTGTTTTCGCCAAGCAGCGTCTCCGCCCCCTTCAAGACCGACAGCTTCTTGTCTGCCGTGCCGTCGAAGTCTTTGAATCCGATCGTGATGCCGCCCTCGATGCCGGTGTTCTTCCGTTGCGCGGTGGTGCTCGCGTATTTGGATAGCTGGTCCTGGCCCTCGACCCAAAGAGGACCGAGCGTGCCGCCTACGGTCGATCCGGGTGCCACACCCAGATCGGCGTGGAATTTGAGCCCGCTCTTTGCGGGGTCGAGCGTGAGGAAATTGTAGGCATCGCCGGTGGGCTTGAAGTTGCCCGCCAGCCTGAATTCGAAAACCCCGTGACCTGCGAGATTGGCATCGATGAATGCCATCCCGGCCGAGCCGGTCACCATGCCGCCAAAGCCCTCGTTGAACCACTCTTCGGGGTAGACCAGCACGATCTCGAAGTCGCCGGTCACCGCGTCGATATTCGCGCGCTCGACTTTCTCCGGCAGGTGCGTCTGTGGGCCGGTGAATCGATAGGCTGAGGGCTCGGCGCCCTCGGCGGGGTCCCAGCTGACCGCACCGTTGTTTGTGGGATCTTCACCGCCAGGCTCCAGGCCAATGAAGCCTGAGTCCGAGCCGCTACCGCCATCGGTGGACCAGTCGCTGTCGGAGGGCTCGCCGCTGTCGGTCGACCCGCCGCCCCCCGAGTCGCCGCCCCCCGAGTCGCCGGTGTCATCGAAACCGAAGTAAAAGCCCGAGCTGTCGGCCGACTTCAGCACTGGACCATCGTTCGAAGCCAAGAGCTTCACCGCAGGCAGTCGGGAGAAGGTTTCATCGAGCCACAGGGACAATCCCTTGGTGTCGAGCAGGTCACCAATTCGACCCACCAGTGGGATTTCGAAATTGGCCACGCCCTGAAGCTGGGCCTGTATGAAGGGCAGCAACGCCGCGCCGAGATCAAAGGTGTCGCCCGACGCCGACGGCAGGCTGGTGATTGCTGCGCCCCCTGCGTCCGTCGAGTTCCCCACGCGGTCGGTCACGTGAAGACTGAGCGTGGAGATCTCCGGGGCGGGGCCCGCGAGGTAGACCCTCACCACTTGGGTTGACAGATCGCTGTCTGACAGGTGATGCGAGGCGATGACGGTGCCCGCCGCATCGCGGATCTCGACGCGGTCGCCCGCTTGCAGGTCGCCTGCCGTGAGGCGTGCCCTGGGGAGTTCGACCAGAAACCGATCGGGCACCCCGTTCGAGCTGGGGATCAGCGTCTTCAACACCGGGGCGGCCGGGGCGGTATTGTCGAGCAAGGACTGCTGGGCGAGGCTGACCGAATCGAGGTCGGGTGAGAGCCGGATATCTGTGAGGGTGTCGAGCGCCTCGTCGGACCACGCGATCGAAACGTCGGCCAGGTCGTTGCGCCCGGCTGCGATGAGCGCGGCCTGCCCGGCGAGCGCACTGAGCGTTGCCGCGTCCGAAAGGTCGAGCGGGGCCGGTGCGCCGGGCGCGCCCGCGCCGCCGGCCAACGCCATCGCATCCGCACGTTCGACTATTGCCGACACCATCGCCCCCATGAGCGCGCGCTCGGCCGCCGGAGCCGCTCCCGGGGCGTCCTGCTGCGCTTGGGCGTGC
>JBIKTA010000158.1:0-6009 GCA_044348315.1 Burkholderiaceae bacterium
CTTACTCACTTGCTGAACTACTCTACTGTCACGCTCTTCGCGAGGTTCCTCGGCTTGTCGACGTCAGTGCCGCGGGCGAGCGCTGCGTGATAGGCGAGCAGCTGCAAGGGCACGACATGCAGGATCGGCGAGAGCGGGCCGGCATGATCGAGCAGGTTGATCACATGAATGCCGTCGCCCGCCTCGATGCGCGTGTCGCGATCGGCAAAGACGAAGAGCTCGCCCCCGCGCGCGCGCACTTCCTGCAGGTTGGACTTCAGTTTCTCGATCAGCAGATCGTTGGGCGCGACAACGACCACCGGCATCTCCGAATCGACAAGTGCCAGCGGCCCGTGCTTGAGCTCGCCGGCGGCATAGGCCTCGGCATGGATGTAGGTGATCTCCTTGAGCTTGAGCGCGCCTTCGAGCGCGATCGGAAAATGCACGCCCCGCCCGAGAAAGAGCGCATGGTCGCGCGACGCGAAGCGCGGCGCCCATTGCATCACTGCGGGCTCGCACTCGAGCACCCGATTGAGCGCTGCGGGCAGATGGCGTAGCTGCGTGAGGAGTTCGCGCTCGAGCTCCGGCGAGAGCCGTCCCCGCGATTTCGCGATCACCATCACCAGCGCGAAGAGCGCGGCGAGCTGGGTCGTGAAGGCCTTGGTCGACGCGACCCCGATCTCGGGCCCGGCACGGGTCAGAAAGCGTAGGCGAGATGCGCGGATCAGCGCGGATTCGGGCACGTTGCAGATCGTGAGCGTGTCGGTGAGCCCGAGGCGGCTCGCGTGCTCGAGTGCGGCGAGCGTGTCGGCGGTTTCGCCCGATTGCGAGATCGTGATCACGAGCGTATCGGCCAACGCGACCGATTCCCGATAGCGGTATTCGCTCGCGATCTCGACACTGGTGGGGATGCCGGCGATCGACTCCAGCCAGTAGCGCGCCACGCTGCCCGCGTGGTAGCTCGTGCCGCAGGCAAGTATCAAAATCTGCCGACAACGGGCCAGCACCTCGGGGGCATTCGAGCCGAAGATCTCGGGTTTGATCGTTGACCCGGAGAGCACCATCTCGAGCGTGTTGGCGATCGCACCCGGCTGCTCGAAGATCTCCTTTTGCATGTAATGCTGGTATTGCCCAAGTTCGATCGATTCGGCCGAGAGCTGGCTCTCGGTGATCGCCCGCTGGGCAATCTGGCCGCTTCGGTCAAAGATCTCGACCCCCGAGCGACGAATGCGCACCACGTCGCCCTCTTCCAGATAGGTGATGTGTCGGGTGACCTGGAGAAGCGCCGAGGTATCGGAGGCCAGGAAGTTCTCGCCCGCGCGGCCATTGGGCTCACCGACCCCCACCAGCAGCGGCGAGCCTCGCCGTGAGCCGACCACCGTTTCGGGTTCGCTCGAGCTGAGCGCGGCGATCGCGTAGGCGCCCTCCAGCAGCCCCACGGTGCGCTGCACGGCCTCGAGCAGGCTCGCGCCGGTCCGGATCACCCGGTGCAACAAGTGGGCGATCACCTCAGTATCGGTCTGCGATTCGAATCGGTATCCTGCAGCGATCAGTTCGTCGCGCAGGGCCTCGTGGTTCTCGATGATGCCGTTGTGCACGACCGAGACCTGCAGGCCTTCGCCGATCGAGGCGTGAGGGTGGGCATTGGATTCGTTCACGCCGCCGTGCGTCGCCCAGCGTGTGTGGGCGATCCCTGTACCGGCGCAGAGGTCATCGGCCTGTGTGCGTACCTCCAGATCGGCCACGCGTCCCACCGCACGCACCCGCGTGATCGATTGGTCGAGCAAGGCGATACCTGCCGAGTCGTAGCCCCGGTACTCGAGCTTCTTGAGGCCTTCAATCAGGATGGGCACCACGTTGCGGGCCGCGACTGCGGCAACGATTCCACACATCGATTCTTGCTCCTCAGGATTTCCTGCGTTGCGGCCGGGACCAGCCTTCGATCGTTGTCTGGCGGGCGCGCGAAACTGTCAGGCGCTCAGGCGGCGCATCGCGGGTGAGCGTTGTCCCGGCACCGAGTGTCGCACCTTTTCCCACCCTGACCGGCGCAACCAGCTGGGTGTCGCTGCCGATGAAGGCATCGTCTTCGATCACGGTCTTGTGCTTGTTCACGCCATCGTAATTGCAGGTGATCGTACCCGCCCCGATATTGACCCGCTCGCCCACTTCGGCATCGCCCACGTAGGCGAGGTGATTGGCCTTGGAACCCTGGCCCATCTGCGTATTTTTCATCTCGACGAAATTACCGACGTGCGCGCCTGCGCCCAGCACGGTACCCGGCCGCAGACGCGCGTAGGGGCCGATGCGCGCGCCTTCGCCGATCGTGGCGCCATCGATGTGAGTGAAGGGCAGAATCTCGACGCCGGGTCCGATCCGCGCGTTCCGGATCACGCAGTGGGCGCCGATCGAAGTGCCCGCGCCAATCTCGACCTCGCCCTCGAACACACAATTGACGTCGATGCTCACATCCTGCGCGCAGACCATTCGCCCCCTCACGTCGATGCGGGCGGGGTCGGCAAGCGCAACACCGTCCTCGAGCAGTTGGCGGGCGATCTCGCCCTGGTGAACGCGCTCGAGTGTGGCGAGCTGCGCCCGGCTGTTTACGCCCAGCGTCTCCCAGACCTGGTCGGGCTGGGCGTGGGTTACCGCTACGCCCTCCGCCACGGCTGCCGCAACGATATCGGTCAGGTAGTACTCGCCCTGCGCGTTGTGGTTATCCAGCGCGGCGAGCCAGCGCTTGAGTGCCGGGGTCGGCGCGATCAGGATGCCGGTATTGACTTCGCGGATCGCGCGGACGGTCTCATCGGCGTCGCGATGCTCGATGATCTGCCGGATGCGCTTTTGCGCGTCGCGCACGATCCGCCCGTAACCGGTCGGATCTGCGAGCTCGACCGTGAGCAGGGCAAGACGCCCCCCCGAGGCGGCCTCGGCCAGCCGCGCAAGCGTCTCGACCCGTGTGAGTGGCACATCCCCGTAGAGCACCAGCGTGGGCGCGGCCTCGTCGAGCTCGGCCATCGCCTGCATGACCGCGTGGCCGGTCCCCAGCTGAGGACGTTGCACGACCCAGATAAGGGAAGGGTCGCCGATCGTCTGAGGAACCGTCTCGCCGCCGTGTCCATAGACTACGATAATGCGGGCAGACGGCGAGAGCGCTCTCGCACGGTCGATGACATGACTGAGCATCGGCCGGCCTGCGAGCCGATGAAGGACCTTGGCCCGCTCCGAGCGCATCCGCCGACCCATGCCGGCAGCGAGAATCACGATGTTCATAAATTGTTTAGAATCAACAGATTGCATGGCGTTTCCAGCGACGGAGGGAGCTTAGCATGCGGCACTGGAAGCGATTGTGGATCATGGTGTTGCTTGTGGCGGGGCTGTCGGCCTGCACCATGACGCGCTTTGGCTATGAACTGCTCCCCTGGTTGTCGATGTGGCGGATCGAGCGCTACATTGCCTTGAACGACGCGCAGCGCAAACTCGTCTCTCGCCGTCTGGATGAATTGCACCAGTGGCACCGCAGCACCCAGCTGCCGCAGTATGCCGCCAAACTCGACCAGGCGAGCGTCCAATTAGGTGCGGATCTCGACCCAGATCAGGTCAGTCGCTGGCGCTCCGATCTTCTGCTTTTCTGGCAGCCTCTTGCCGAGCGGCTCGCGCCCGGCGTGGCCGAACTCGCGCTCGTGCTCGAACCGGCCCAGATAGACCGACTGGCAAGGCGGCTCGATCGCGAGGTCGAGGAGTTACGTGCCAAGTATGCGTCGAGCGATCCGACTGCGCGTATCGATGGCCGGGCCCAACGCTGGACCGAGCGCATGGAGACCCTGCTCGGCAAGCTCGAGCCCGCCCAGCGCGCCGAGATCCGGTCGCTGGCCGAGCGTTTTCCCTCGGACGAGGCCTCTTGGGTCGAGGAACGGCAGGCACGAGGACGCGATTTTGTTGCGCTCATGAGGCGCATCGAGCGCGAGCGGCCCCCGCCCGCCCTGGCTGAGCAGTGGAGCCGTGATTATCTGCAGGGGCTTTTTGACAGCCGCGACCCGGATCGTCGCGCGCGCATCGCCGCCAACAACCGGAACGGGGATCGTCTCTCAGCCATGATGCTCAACACCGCCAATCCCGCGCAGCGCGCCCATATGGTCGGTGTGCTGCGCGGTTATCAGAACGACTTCGCCCGTCTGGCTGGCCCGCAGGTGGTTCGGAGGTGAGTCCAGAGCCTGCGGCGAGGATAGGGGCGATGAGTTCCCGCTGATCGGGCGCGGGGTGCACCTGCCCAGCACCCGCCGCGCCGCCTGCCCGCGCCGGCTGATCGGGCTGGCCGCCCGCTCAGGCCGGGTGCCGACCGTGGTGATGTTCGACCATGCCATGCGGCCGATCGGCGTGGGGATTGGGCTGGAGAACCGACCCCACGATCATGCCCACCAGGCTGAACATCAGGCCAATCAGCTGCGGTTCGACCACCAGTGCCTCCTCATCGACCGACAGTTCCAGCAGCAGCCAGGTCGTAAGTCCGAAAAACACCGAGAGAATGGCCCCGAGGTTGCTCGCACGTCGCCAGAATAGCCCTGCTGCGAGCGGCACGAATGCGCCTGCGAGCGTAATGCGATAGGCATTTTCGACCATGGTGTGAATGCTGGCTTCGGTCAGCACTGCGTAGACCGTGACCATCAGCGCGAACACGAATACCGTGATCCGGGTGTTGAGCAGCAACTGCCGGTCGGTCATATGAGGTATGAATCCTCGCAGCACGTTCTCGGCAAAGGTGACCGAGGGCGCGAGCAGCGTGCCCGAGGCCGTGCTCATGATCACCGACAGGAGCGCCCCGAAGAAAACGACCTGTACCCACAGGGGCATATGCGTGACGACCAGCGTGGGCAGCACGAGTTGCGAGTCGTCGGCCATCAGCTTCTTGGTCATCTCCGGATCGATGATGCTGGCCGAGTAGGCGATCAGGAGCGGAATGGCGGCGAAGAAGAAGTACGCGACGCCGCCCAGCGTTGTTGCCCAGACTGCGACGAATTCGCTGCGTGATGAATTGACCCGCTGAAACACATCCTGCTGCGGAATCGAGCCCAGCGCCATGGTCACGAGCGCCGCCGTCCAACCGAGGATGTCGACCAGATCGAGTTCAGGCAGGAAAGCGAATTTACCCTCCTCTGCGGCCCGGGCGATGACGGTGGGAATGCCACCGGCCATGTCGCCCGCCATCGCCGTGACAATCAGAAGGCCCACCACGATCACGATCATTTGCACGAAGGTGGTCACGGCAACCGACCACATGCCACCCAGCAGGGTGTAGGTCAGCACCACACCGGCGCCAATGATCATGCCCATGTTCATCGAGACGACATCGTTGGAAAGTACGTTGAACACCAGGCCGAGTGCCGTCACCTGAGCGGCCACCCAGCCGAGGTAGGAGATGACGATGCAGATCGATACGACGAGTTCAATGCGCCGGTCGTAGCGCCTCCGGAAAAAATCGCCCAGCGTCAGCAGCTTCATCCGGTAAAGCGGCAGCGCGAACACCAGGCCGAACAGGATCAGGCAGAGCGATGCGCCCAGCGGGTCGGAGATCAGGCCCCGAAAGCCTTCCTCGAGGAAGGTTGCCGAGATCCCCAGAACGGTCTCCGAGCCGAACCAGGTGGCGAACACCATCGCCATTACGACGGGCATCGGCAGATTGCGACCCGCCGTGATGTAGTCCGATGCGGTGTGGACGCGCCGTGCGGCGACGAGCCCGATCACTATGGACAGCGCAAGATAGGCGGTGACGATCGTCAGGAGCATGGCCAGGGACCCCCGGAAAAATGTGGTGGCAGGATTGTATGCGGGTGATTTTTGGCAGGCCGAATCACCGCACTGCGAGGCCGGGGATCCAGGGCACCAGATGCAGCGCAGTGAGCACAAGGACGAGGAGGGCGAGGGCAATCAGGCGGCGCTCGACCCGTCTATGGCTCTGAGTCAGCTGGTCGAGCCGGGTCTGCGATGCAGTCCGGCCATTGGGGCGGGCCTGCGCGGCGAGTGCGGCATGGGCCA
>JBIKTA010000159.1:0-5960 GCA_044348315.1 Burkholderiaceae bacterium
GCGGATGATGATCGGTTACCGTGCCACCGGTATCGACTACGCCCGGGCGATGCGAATGAAGGAGCGCTGGGCTCGGGTGCTCGACGAGACCTTCCGGGACGTCGACATCATTTTGACGCCGACCGTGGCGGGCCCCGCGCCGCTTGCCGAAGCCAGTCAGCAGATGATTCTCGCCACCCGGGATCTGACCCGATTCACTTTCGTTTGGTCCTTCGCCGAGGTCCCGGCGCTCTCGGTGCCCTGCGGCTTTACGGCCGAGGGTCTCCCGCTCGGGATGCAACTGGTCGGTCCCTGGTGGCACGAGGCCAGGCTGCTCGCGCTGGGCCATGCGTTCCAGCGCGAGACCGACCATCATCTGCGCCGTCCGCCCGCTCGATAATCCACACCAGACCGCAGGGGGGCCCGAGCGCATGAGCAACAGGAGCGAGCGCACCGAGCGCACGGAGCCCGTCTCCGGGTTGGTTCCGCTCAAGCGCCGATCGCTCAGCGGGATCGCAGCCGATGCCTTGGCCAAGGCGATCCGAGACGGTGAACTGAAGCCGGGCGACCGTGTGCTGGAGGTACAGATTTCAGAACGTCTGGGCGTCAGCCGGGCGACGCTGCGTGAGGCCATCAAAACCCTTGCCGCCGATGGCCTCCTGGAAATCCGCGAGGACCGCGGCGCGCTGGTTCGTCAGCTCAACGTCGACGAGATCGCCGACATGATCGTGATGCGGGCGACGATCGAAGGCATGGCTGCGCGGCTGCTGGCCGGCCGGCGCGACCCAAAAGCCCTGAGGCAGATCGCATCGGTCGCCCGCCGCATGGAGCAAGAGGCTCGCCATGGCAAGTCTGTGCGCTGGCGAGAACTTGACACCGTATTTCACGAATCCATCGTCACCGCCTCAGGCAATCCCATGTTGCTCAAGGCCTGGAGCAATATCCATGTGCTGCTGAGACTCTTCATGCAGCGCATCAATCCTGCATATGACCTGACCCCCGAGCAGGTTGCCCGCAATCACGAGCGGTTCGTCCAGGTGCTGACCTCAGCGACGCCCGACGAAGCAGAACGAGTCGTACGCGGCATCATCGTGTCAGCGGGCTTTGGCGCATTGGGGCGAAGCCCTCCTCCCGGCCTTGAACAGCTCACCCATGAGCAAACCGGAGTAATCGAAAAATGACATCGCCCTCTCCCGGCAGCCAGGGTTCTCTGGCCGACATCCGGGTCATCGACGCATCAAACTTTCTCGCAGCACCCTCGATCTCGATGCATCTGGGCGATCTGGGTGCCGATATCGTGAAGATCGAGCGCCCCGGTTCGGGCGACGAGTTGCGGGCGTGGGGCAGCGCGCGCGATGGCATTGGCCTCTACGCCAAGGTGATCAACCGCAACAAGCGATCGGTCTGCGCCGATTTGCGCACCCCGCTGGGCCAGGAGATCGTCAGAAGACTCGTCAAAAACGCCGACCTGCTGGTCGAGAATTATCGACCCGGCACCATGGAGAAGTGGGGCCTCGATTACGACACGCTGCGCGCCATCAATCCCCGGCTCGTGATGCTGCGTGTGACCGGATACGGTCAATACGGACCCCACAGCAGCAAGCCTGGTTTTGGCACGGCCCTCGAGGGCTACGCCGGCGCAGCCTACATTTCCGGGGACGCGGACCGCTCGCCGATGCTGCCGTCTTTTGGACTCGCCGACTCGAGTTCCGGAGTGATGGGCGCCCTCCTGGGGCTGGCTGCGGTTCACGAAGCGCGGCGCAGCGGCCAGGGGCAGGTCGTCGATCTCGCGCTTTACGAAACGATGTTTGCAATGCTGGGCCCGCTGGTCATCGATTACGACCAGAATGGCCGTATTCAGGAGCGCACAGGCAGCCGCCTGCCTTGGGTGGCGCCCCGCAATGTGTACCGTACACGCGACGATCGTTGGGTCAGTCTTTCGGCGAGTTCGGATCGGTCGTTCGAACGGCTCTGTGAGGCGCTCGATCTCGCCGACCTGCCTGGAGACCCCCGATTTGCCACAAATCGAGATCGGGTGGCTCACGTCGAGGCCCTGGATGAGGCGCTGCAGCAGGCCATCGCACAGTTCGACCGGGCCGCCTTGATCGAGACACTGGAGGCGGGTGATGCGGTAGTCGCGCCGGTCAACTCGGTCGCCGATATTCTGGCCGACCCTCATATCCAGGCACGCGGCAATGTTGTCTCAATCAACGACCCCCAGCTTGGACCGATACGGATGCAGGCGCCGGCGGGGCAGTTTTCACGAACTCCCCAGCAAGTCAGGCACACGGGGGCCTCGGTCGGTGAGCATACGCGAGACGTGCTGATCGGCGAGCTCGGCTTCACCGAAGAGGAGCTCTGTTCCGGCGGACTGGGAGCACACCTATGATTCGATTTCCTGAACGCACCCGCATCGTCGAGGTCGGGCCGCGCGACGGCCTGCAAAGCCTGTCGCGTTGGGTCTCGACCGACGACAAGGTCTGGCTGATCGATACGCTTTCCGACCTGGGCTTTGACACCATCGAAGTGACGGGCTTCGTCTCGCCCCGCGCCATTCCCAACCTGGCCGATGCGGATGAAGTGATGGCCCGCATCCGGCGTCGCCCCGGTACCCGTTATCGCGGACTGGCACCGAACGCTCGGGGCGCAGAGCGGGCGATTGCAGCCGGCTGTGATGAGGTCGTCGGTCTCGTGACCGCAAGTGAAGCCTACACAGCGCGTAACCAGAACATGAGCATGGCGGCGGCGTTCGAGCAGGCCCTGGCCAGCCACCGCGTGGTTGACGCCGCCGGTCGGCGCTTCGTGCTCGCCATCGGCATGGCTTTTTTTTGCCCGTACGACAGAGCCATCCCGGAGGAGCGGGTCCTGAATCTGATGGACCGCGCATGGCATGCAGGCGTACGCTCGATCTATCTGGCGGGCAGCATGGGCCTCGAGCACCCACGAGAGGTGTCTGAGCGTTTCGGCCGCATTCGAGACCGATGGCCCGAACTCGAACTCGGCTTTCATGTGCACAATCTCGGCGGCCTCGCCCCTGCCAACATCCTGTGCGCGCTCGACGCGGGTGTGGACTGGTTCGAGACTTCAATCTGCGGTATCGGCGGAGGGGTTGCCACACCCACCGCGACCGGCAATTTTCCGACCGAGGACCTGGCCCGGATGTTCGAAGACTGCGGGGTCCAGACCGGGCTCGACGCCCATTCGGTCATGCACGCCGCTCGGGCGATCTCCAGCCGCATGGATCTTCCACTTGAGAGCACGGTGGGCCGGCGGGGGAGCCGCGAGGACTATTGACTGCCCTGCTCGGCCCGCGATCATTCAAGAACGGATTGGGCTGCTGAGCTAAAATCCGTTCGCGAAGCGTCCGTAGAAGTCCCGGCCGCGTCTCCGTAGCACCGTAGTCTCCCTGGCCTCCGATGCAAGGCGCGCCCACGCCACCTGGGTACAGAACGCACTTTCGGGACCGTCCGATGACCACTTCTTCCGCCACCGTCCTGCGGGCGGCTCAGATCCTGCTGTTTGCGCTCACGATCTTCATGAGCGCCTTTCTGCTCTTCCAGGTTCAGCCGTTGGTGAGCAAGGCCATCCTGCCCTGGTTCGGTGGCGGCCCGGCGGTCTGGACGGGTGCAATGCTGTTCTTCCAGTGCGCGCTGCTGGGCGGCTATATCTACGCGCACGGACTCGCGTCGATCCGCTCGCCTCAGCGCCAGGCCGTTATCCACCTTCTGCTGCTTGCCGCCGCGGCACTGCTCGCCCTGTCGGTCATTCCCAGTGCGGCGCTTCGACCCGAGGCTACCAGTTCGCCCTTCGCGCAGATCCTGTGGGTGCTGACAGTCAGCGTGGGCCTACCCTACTTCTGTCTTGCAAGCACTGGCCCCCTGCTGCAGCACTGGTACGCCCGCACCGCGGTCGCCGGGTCGGTCTACAGACTGTTCGCGCTGTCCAACCTCGGGTCACTGCTCGCGCTTTTGTCTTTTCCCTATCTGTTCGAGCCCTGGTTCGAACTGCCGGTGATCGGTGCCGGCTGGACCTGGGCGTTCTGGCTGTTCGCGATCTGCTGCGGCACGGTCGCCGTGCTTCAGGCCCGGGCATCGCAGACAGGTCCGGACTCGACCGGGCGCAGCGAGGGCCTCGCAACCGTTGGTGCCCAGTCCGCAGCCAAGCCATCGGCGGGTGTCGGAACCAGCACCCCGCCTGCCGTTTCACGCTGGAGCGAAATCGCAGCGTGGGTGCTGCTGCCCGCGCTCGCCTCGATGCTCTTCATCGCGACCACGGACCAGGCAAGCCACAACATTGCGCCCGAACCACGACTCTGGATCCTCACGCTCTCGATCTACCTGATCACATTCATCATCAGTTTCGACCACTCGCGCTGGTACCGCCCGAGCCTGGTGGCCAGCCTGGGTCTGGTTGCGGTTTTCGTCATCGCCGGGCGACATGCCATCCCCGAGCTGCTGGGTGTGGACTGGGGCTATGGCTATGGGGTCAGCGAATTGCGGTACATGTTCGCGGCGATGCTGTTCCTGGTCTGCCTGGTTTGTCATGGCGAACTCTACCGACGCCGGCCGACCGACCCATCGCGCCTCACTAGCTTCTACCTGTGGATGTCCTTCGGGGGTGCCTGTGGCGGGCTGTTCATTGCCTTGATCGCCACCCACCTCTTCAACGACTTTCACGAGTGGCCGATCGGGCTGGCCGCCTCGGCAGCACTTTGCGTACTCGTCCTCGAGCGTGAGTTCAGGGCCTACCGCGCGCGTAGCGCCGCTGGAGCGCCTGCGGGAGCAAGCGCCCGCGCGTCGGCGGGGCGCCGAGCCGCTCTGAGCCTCATGATCGTGATCTGCGCAGGGCTGGCCTTCTGGATGGATAACCCGATCCGCAGCCGAGCGACCACCGTCGCGGGAGTGGTCGAAACCACCCTCGATCAATCCCGAAATTTTTACGGTGTCGTCGCCGTGGTCGAGCGTCGCTTTCCGGCGGACCCCCTCAAGGATCACCGGGTGTTCTACAGCGGGCAGGTCACTCATGGCATCCAGCCGCTCGCGCCGGAACTCATCCGCAAGCCAGTCAGCTACTACGGACCCGAGAGCGGTGTCGGCGAAGCCCTCAACTATTTGCGCGCGCAACGCCCCAACCTCGATGTGGCGGTCACGGGGCTCGGAGCCGGCGTGGTGGCGATCTATTCACGGCCGACCGACCGGTACGATTTTTTCGAGATCAATCCGGAAGCCGAGCGGATCGCCCGACGCTACTTCACCTTCCTGAACGAATCCCCGGCGAAGGAGTTGCGGGTGGTGATCGGTGATGCGCGACTCACCTTTTCCCAGCTCCCAAAGGACCGCCTCTACGATGTGATCCTGCTTGCGGCATTTAGCGGCGGTTCGGTGCCGGTGCACCTGCTCACCCGCGAGGCCTTTCAGACCTATGCCGAGCACCTAAAGCCCGACGGCTTTCTGATCGTGAACATCACCAACGCCTACCTGAATCTCTACCCGGTAGTGAAAAGGCAGGCTGAGGCGCTGGGGATGTTGGCAACCAGCCGTTTTCAGGAAAAAGACATGGATCGGTTCATTCGGGAGAATCACTACATGATTCTCACCCGAGATGAAGCCTTCGTCCGACAGTTCCCGCCGACCAGCCGACCGATTCGCGACGCTCAGGGACAGATCATCGGCACCCGCCAGGACGACATCCCGGGGGTGGGCCTATGGACCGATAGCTTCAGCAGCATTACGCCGCTCGAGTGGAAAGAATGAGTAAAGAGGTGTCGGGTGGGCATGCCCCCGCAATCGCTGACGGATGTCAAGCCAAAGCCCTCAGTCCACCCGGTGCAGCGCCTGGGCAATCATCCCGAACAAGGTGTCGGCATGATCGGCATCGAGCCAGCGCACGATCACCACAATGCGTAACGCCGGATCGATCCAGGTGAACGATGATCCCGCGCCGATCGCAAATACGCTCGAAGCCGGCGCCTTGGGGAACAC
>JBIKTA010000160.1:0-5956 GCA_044348315.1 Burkholderiaceae bacterium
GACCCTGGGTTACCTCAAACTGCACCCGCTGGTTTTCAGCGAGCGTCTTGAAACCGCTGCCCTGGATTTCCTTGAAGTGCGCAAAGAGATCCTTGCCGCCATCATCGGGAGCGATGAAGCCAAAGCCCTTGCTCTCATTGAACCACTTCACGATACCCGTTTGCGTTGCCATGTCGAATTCCTTTAAGGATGTACGAGCGCAAAAGCGCGCCCAGCGAAGAGACGCCAAGAAGATCTACTAGCGGGGATTCGACTGGACCACCAACAGAACGCTGGATGGGGAAGAACGGCCTACGAGAAAAATGTCTTGCGCATATCAACAATCAGATTATACACGCTTTCAAAGACGGTTGCAAGACGCAGCTGGCGACGCGAGCGGAGTGTACTGTTCACGCATTCAGTCGCCACCATCGCTTGCGGCGCGGCCCCTTCGCTTGACAGCGGATTGCGCATGAACCGCAGCAGTTTATTGATGGCTCAACCGGAAGAAGCGCGCTTGTACCAGGGTGCCCGCCAAGGGCAGGGGTGGACCATCGCTGCCGATCACCTCCAGTAATTGCCAGCGTGCCGACATCCCTCACACACAGGCAGATCGCGTGGCGAGGCGGGCGCAATCGCAGTCATGTGGGATGCCTTCAGTGGCGATCAACGTATTGACGAGATCGGATCAGACCGCTGCCGTCTACCGAAGAAAGATACCGATCTTGACAAGGCCCGGTTTTGTGACCCAATACAAGGGATCAATTAAAAGTGGCTATCATGCACATTTTCTCCGTGCGCGAGCTGCGGGAACGCTCTGGCGAGCTGAGCCGTGAGGCAGAGGAAGGCAGGCTCTCGCTGATTACCCGGCACGGGCAGCCGCTGTTTGTCAGCGTGCCTTTTACCGATGAGCTTTTGGAGGCTGGGGTCCACACGGCGCTAGCGGTCAGTTTGTTCAAGAGCGGATCCATGACCTCTGCGCGAGCGGCAAAGTTATCGAGGATGAGCCTCCCGCAGTTCCTGGCGCACCTGAGCGCACAGGGCCTCGCGGTGGTCAATCATGATCCGGCTGAACTGGAACTGGAACTCGCCGCTTTCGATGCGGTGAGATGAGATCCCTGAACATCGCTTTGATATCGCATGTCTGGAGCCCTCCAGAATCGCGGCTCTGAACGCGTGCCTGGGGCTCCAGTTTCCATGGCGGGACGCCTGCAGTCAGAAGTCCGACCAATTCCGGGATCACTGCGGCTTCAAGCCTGACTTGGTGATGATCGCACCCCAACGTACTCGCTCGGACTCAACCTGTCGCGCAATCTCGTCCGCGGAACTTGGCGTGGCCGTCACGCCCATGCCGCGAAGCTTGTCCCGGATGGCGGCATCGCCCAACACCGCATTGATCTCGCGATTGATCCGCTCGGCGATCGCTTTGGGCGTCCCGGTTCGGATGGAGAGGTAATTCATCGGCGACGAGTCGAAGCCGGGAAAGGTTTCGGCGAGCGTCGGGACATCGGGTATCGAGGCGTCGCGCGCGGAGTAGCCCACCGCCAGGACCCGCAGTCGGCCGGCCTTGATCGACGGGCCGAGTGCGGCCAGCGTATCGATCGTCATCTGGACATTGCCACCGATCAGGTCCTGGATCGCAGCACCCGTCCCCTTATAGGGCACGTGGACCGCGTCAATGCCAGTCAGTTGCTTGAAATGCTCGCCCGCGAGATGACTCCCCGATGCGACGCCGGCACTGGCAAAGCTCAGCTTGCCGGGATTCGCCTTGGCGTAAGCGACCAACTCGGCTACCGAGCGGGCCGGAAGCGATGGGCTCACGGCGAGGACGTGGGTAAAAACGCCTAGGCGGGCAACGGGAGTCAGCTGCGCCGGGTCATACGGCATTTTTGCCATCAGGAAGGGATTGGTGATGTGCGGCCCGGGTGTGGTGTGAAGCCACACATGACCGTCGGGCGCCGACTTGGCGACAAACTCGGCGCCGATGCTCGCGTTGGCACCTGGCTTGTTCTCGATCACCACCGGTTGGCCGAGACGTTTCGAAAGCGGCTCCGCAATCACCCGCGCCATCACATCTGACCCGCCTCCGGCCGCAAACGGAACGACCAATGTGATGGGTCGGCTGGGAAAAGAGCCCGTCTGCGCGGACAGGGGCGCCGCCAAGACAGAGGCCAGTGCCCCTACGCCGAGGGCTCGCAGAAAATCAGTGACACGCATCGGGATCCTCCTTGTGTGTAGTTGATCGCAGCAACATCACGATCGAATCTACACGGGCGCCGGGCGGCCGAATACCTCCAGCGTGCGAAGCAGGTTTGCGAGAACTGAAAAGTCAGCGGCGCAGGCGTTCGGCCAGTGCGGACGCCAGAAAATCGATGAAGACGCGGGTCTTTGCCGACATCAAGGGTGATCGCTGAAAGACCGCATAGATGCCGTTGTCGAATTCCATGTGAGTGATCTCGTATTCGGGCAGTACCCGCAGGAGACGACCCGCAGCAAGGTCGGCACTTACCGACCAGTCCGGCATCAACGCAACACCCGTGCCACCAAGCGTGGCGGTCAGTAGCGCCAGGCCATTGTCAGTCTGGAAGGTCCCCTGGATCGGAATCTCCTCGAGCGCTTCGCCCGGTCTGCGAAATCGCCACACGGTCCGCCCCAGGTTGATCCGATAGCTGAGGCAATTGTGTTCCAGGAGATCCTTGGGTCGCTCGATCGGCGGGCGGCCACGCAAGTATTCGGCGCTTGCGCAGAGCACGCGTTCGGCAGGGGCAAGCTTGCGCGCACTGAGCGACGAGTCGATCAGCTTGCCGATGCGGATGTCGACATCGATGTTCTCCTCGACCAGACCCACGACGCGATTCGACAATTGCAGATCGACGGTGATCTCCGGATAACGCTTCAGAAAAGCCGGGACCAGCGGCACGACGTGTAGGTGGCCGACCAGGGTTCGCGAGTGCACCCGCAGCATCCCGCGAGGATTGGTCTGGAGGGCAGCGATCTCTTCGTTGGTATCGATGAGTTGCTGGAGGATGCGCTCGATCCTCGAGTAGTAGATGCGCCCCGCCTCGGTCAGCGTGACCTTGCGGCTCGAGCGGCTGAGCAACAGGCAGCCGAGCTCATTTTCGAGCGCAGAGACTTGACGCGATACCGTCGCAGGCGACAGGCCGAGATGTCTTCCGGCCGACGACATGTTGCCGTGCTGCACCACGTTCACGAACACCTGCAAGCGCTGTAGACCGTCCATCGCTCATCCATCGGGCGCCGAGTGACGCTGGGACCAAGAGGATAAGCCAGGCTTGCTCAGGATGAAAAATCGTCGAACGCCTCAGCGGATCACTGCGCCTCCGCCGCCCGCGCGCAGGATCGGGAACGGATGAACGGCCACGCGTGCGCCGTCTTGCGCCAGTCGCCGCGCGACGGCCGCGCCGAAACCTGTCCCCGCACCAGTCACCCAGGCGACCTGGCCGCGCAGCAACACTACTAGCGCCCCTTGAAAATCGGTGGTCGCTTTTCGACGAATGCGCGCTGAGCCTCACGTGCATCCTCAGTGCGCGACATCGCGCGCGTGATGTTTTGCTCGATCCGATAGCCATCCCGCAGGGACAGATTTTCAACCATGTCGAACGATTCCTTGAGCATGCGGACGGCGACCGGACTCTTGGAGGCAACGTCCCGCGCCAGAGCATGGGCCTCGTCCATCAGGCGGTCCGGGGGTACGCAGGCCTCGAGCACCCCAAGGCGATACAACTCGGAGGCCGGCATGCGGCGACCGGTGAGCAAGGCCCAGCGCAGCTTCGAAGGTGGGAGGTG
Organism: Burkholderiaceae bacterium; assembly: GCA_044348315.1. Taxonomy (GTDB): domain Bacteria; phylum Pseudomonadota; class Gammaproteobacteria; order Burkholderiales; family Burkholderiaceae_E; genus SYIM01. Next base: position 3,787 of record JBIKTA010000160.1, read on the forward strand.
ACGCTGAAGATACTTGACCCCACCGGCGAGACCGACATCGATCTCGGGCATGCCGAACACCGCCGTGTCGCTCGCAATCAGGATGTCGCAGCACAGTGCCAGTGCCATCCCCGCGCCCAGCGCGTGCCCATTGACTGCGGCAATCACAGGCTTGGGGCACTCGATGATCGAGTAGAACATCTCGCGCACGACCCGATTGAGCCCGGCATACTCGCCGGGCGCGCCACTCAGCTGGGTGCGCTCCTTGACGTCAGCGCCCGCGCTGAAACAATGGCCCTGACCGGTCAGGATGACGACTCGGACGTCGTCTCGATCCCCCATCTGGTCAAAGGTCGACATCAGCGCCTGTCGCAGGGCGAGCCCGGTTGCGTTGACCGGCGGGCGGTCCATCGTCACCGTGGCGACACCGTTTTCGACTTCAATCCTCAATTCACTCATTGCAAAAGGCCTCGCATGGTTTGAACATCGATCGCACACCAGCGCGATTGTGGCAGCGCCTAGCTCCGGTCGCTGAAGGCCCCTTGCGCGCGCAGCGCTTCAATCTCCTCGTGAGCGTAGCCCGCACCCGAAAGGATTTCCGCAGTGTGCTCGGCGAGCTCAGGAGGTCTTCGGTCCTCCAGCCTCTCGGTGCCTCGGAGGTCGAAGGGGGAGGCGACCGATTGGATACTTTGGCCCCCCATCTCGAATGAGGTCAGGCCGCCGATCGCCGCCAGCTGTGGATGGTCCGCGGCTTCGCCTACATTGTTGACTCGAGCAACATTAACCTTGACCGGACCGAGGCGCGCGATGATCTCGTCACTGCTCATGGCGGAGGTGACCTCTGAGATTGCCTGAATGATCGCCTGGCGATGTGTCTGACGATCGACGATTCCCCGCCACTCCGGGCGATCGAGGCGCTCCGCATCCAGCGCCTGAGCGCAGCGGATCCACATCTCGTTGCTCGGCGCAATGATCACAACACTGCCGTCTGCGGTCGGAAAGACCTGATTGGGAACGCTCAGATGATTGGCCGTACCCATGGGGCGCCGAATGACACCAGTTGCCCAATACTCGCTGTAGAAATAGTTCATGAGGTGCGCCGAGCTGCGCAGCAGGGACGAATCGACTTGCTGTCCCTCTCCCGTTTTTTGCCGGTGCATCAGTGCCGCCATCACACCAATGACCAGCGACAGACTGGCATGCAGGTCGATCACCGAAGTCCCGCACCGAACCGGCGGGCGGTCCGCCTCGCCGGTCAGGCTCATCAAGCCGCTGTGTGCCTGCAAGGCGAGGTCGTTGGCACCGATATGGGCGAGTGGCCCCTCGTCGCCATACGCTGAAAATTGGCAGAAGATGAGATCAGGCCGGACTGTCCTGAGATGCTCGTAACCGAGCCCATAGCGCTCGAGCGTGCCGGGTCTAAAGTTGTGAATGACAACGTCTGTCTGTTCGGTCAGTCTGAGCAGCACGCGTCGTCCGGCATCGCAGGCGTGGTTGATCGCGATGCTGCGCTTGTTGCGATTGAGCGCGACGAATGACGGACTCACCGTGATGCCGTCGTCCACCATTTTCTGGGTCATGCCGAAACCGCGCGCCTCGTCGCCTCGGCCGGGTTCCTCGACCTTGATCACATCGGCCCCCAGATCTGCGAGCACCTGGGTGGCGGCCGGGCCGGCGAACACACGCGAGAGATCCAGTACCCGAATCCCGGTCAGTATGGGCCACATCGCCTCAGGACTCCTGCGATCAAGCGGTCTGGACGCGCACCTGCGCATCACCAAAAGTGAGCATCGCTCCGTCGGCGCCTTCGCACCATACATCGAGGTCGTAGACGATGTCGCCCCGCTCGTTGCGCAGGACCCGCGTGACCCGTGCGACGGTCGTGACCAAGTCATCCTCGTAAATGGGTCGGATGTATTTGGTCCGCAGCCGCCCGGGGCCGGCCGCAGCCTCGCCGAACATGTCGATCAGCAGGCCATGGATCCAGTTGGTCGTGATCATGCCGTCGGAGATGATCCCTGGCAGACCCTGCTTGCGTGCATAGGCGTCATCGTCATGAATCGTCGGGGGCTGGGTGTGAATGCGGCCGTCATCGACCTGGACAGTCTCCTGGATGTCGACATACCAGCGCATGCGTTCGCGCGTCATGGGTCGCGGCGCCAGACGACACTCGGTCCCGGGCTGAAAGCGT
>JBIKTA010000161.1:0-5916 GCA_044348315.1 Burkholderiaceae bacterium
CCTCCCGGATCTCGAAGCGATCAATGAATCGGAATCCGTCGAGCGGCTTGGCATCGAATCGCTCGCCATGAAGCGTCCCGGAGCAATGCACCACCCCGCTGTCTTTGCCGGTGATCGTGACGTCAATCCGCTCGAAGCGCTTGGCGATCCGGATGTAGGTGCTCTTTGAGGACTCGAGCCAGGCATCGAGGCTGGGAAAGTGTCGGCCTCGCGGAAAAGTGGCTGAAAAACCCGGGCCGATCATCGACCGTGCGCGCTCGATGTCTCGTGCCTCGGTCGTCCTCAGAAAGCCGATTGCAAGTTCGGCCCATCGCATGCCGAGTGCTTGCTGCGCGGGGTCGCATTGAACGGCCGATCGTTCGGATTCGGTCATCATGGTCGGGCTTCCGGAGTCGTATTTGAAAGGAGCGTGATTGTGCTCCGGATCGGCCCGCGTTGACAATCTTGGCCGGGGCGGCGTAGCCTCGCGCCGGACTGTATGCAGGGAAATGCTGTGATGGAAAATGTATCTGCGGCCCAGGCCGATCCCGTGGTGTTCGAGCCCTTCAGGCTCAACGGTCTGACGCTCAGGAACCGTATTTTCGTGCCCGCCCACACGACCAATTACGGTGCCGACCATCTGCCGAGCCGCCGCCATGTCGAATATCACCGCGAGCGTGCTCGCGGCGGGGCAGGGCTGATCATTTTCGAGGCGATCCGGGTGATGGAGAACACGCTTGGACGGCCTCAGGGCGTTGCGGGCTACATGCCCGAGGCGGTCGATGCGTTTCGTCCGGTCGCCGATGCGATCCACGCCGAGGGCGCGGGTTTCATTGCCCAGATCTGTCACATGGGACGCCAGATCGAGGGGGAATTCGAGCGGACCTGTTCGTGGAGCGCCTCATCCTTTCGCTGGTCGCTGGGCTCCTACCCGCCCCGAGAGATGAACCAGCGAGACATGCAGCGGGTCATCGATGGGCATCTTCGAACCGCTGAGAACATGATTCGCGCGGGTGCTGATGGCATCGAATTGCACTGGGGACACGGCCATCTGCTGCAGCAATTCCTGTCACCGCTCTCCAATCAGCGTGACGACGAGTACGGTGGGTCGGTGGAGCGTCGGATGCGTTTCCCCCTTGAGGTCCTGAACCAACTCCGCCAAGCCCTGGGCGCGGAGGTTTGCCTCGGCATTCGCTTGAGCGCGGAAGAGTATCTCCCCGAGGGATTGACGCTCGATCAGGCGCGGGAGATCGCGGCGCGGGCTGCATCGGACGTCCAGATCGATTTCATTCATGTGACGCATTCGGCCTACCACATGAGTCGCTCGCTCGGCACCCAGATGGCGGACATGGGCGTCGACCAAAAACCTTTCCGGGAACTGCCTGGTGCGATTCGCACTGCGGTGGCGCAGGCGCGCCATCGTCCCGCGATCCTGACGGTTTGCAAGTACCGCGGGCTCGACGAGGCGGGCGAGATGATTCGCCGTGGCGATGCCGATCTGGTCGGTCTCGCGCGCGCCCATCTTGCGGATCCGGAGATCGTCCGAAAATGGCGTGAGGGTCGTGCGGATGAAGTCGCGCCCTGCATCGGCTGCAATCAGGGCTGCGCACAGAACCTGGAGAAAAACATTGCGCTGACCTGTTTCGTCAATCCCCGTGCGGGGCGCGAGGGACAGTGGCGACGTCCCGAGTTCGATCGGGCGCGTGAGCCCAGACACGTCCTCGTGGTCGGAGGGGGGCCGGGGGGGCTGGAAGCGGCGGCGACGGCCGCGCAGAAGGGGCATCGTGTGACGCTGATCGAGCGTTCATCCGACCTGGGGGGACGTCTCGCTCTGGCAGCGGGCCTGCGGCATCGCGAGGATTTCGGGCTCTGGTTGGAATTTGCGCGCCGTCGTTTGGATAGGCTGGGCGTTCAGATCCGTTTGAATGAGGAGGCCTCGGCCGATTCGCTGCTTGCAGCGGGTGCGGACGAGATCGTCCTCGCGACGGGCGCGACGCCGATCGCCTGGCGACTGCCTGATGGTCGCTCGGCGCTCACGCTTGATGAGGGTGCCCGAGGTGACTTCGCGGGACGCACGATTGCGGTCTACGACGAAACCGGGGACTGGGGAGCCATGGGCCTGGTCGAGCATTTGCAGGCCAGTGGGGCGAGCGTCACGCTCCTGGCGCCGGGGGCGGCGGTGCTCTGGCGCACGACCATTTACAGTTCAACGACGACGTTTGCGCGATGGCGCGAGAAGCGGATTCGCATCCGACCAATGCGAAAGCCCCTGCAATTCTCTGCGCAGGGGCTCGAAATCGAGGACACCTCCTGTGGTGAGCGTGAGGTCCTGCAGGGTGTGGACGCACTCATCGCGTGCGTGCCGCCCAGGGTCTGGAATCCGCTCGAGGCGCCGCTGCGCAACGCCGGCCTCGACGTCCGGCTGATCGGTGATTGCATGGCACCCCGCAACGCGCTCGAGGCGATTTTCGAGGGTCATCGTGCGGCGCGGGAAATTTAAGGGAAAGGGGGCGGGCCATGTCGCGTGTACTGATCACAGGGGCGAGCGGATTCATCGGACTCAATCTGGTCGAGTGTTTTCTCAGCCGGGGCTGGCATGTGGTGGGCGTGTCGCTCGATGGGGTTCCGGCCCTTGCGCGTGCGGTCCTCGACCGATTGCCCGGCAGGCTGGATGATCTGCGCGGCGATGCGCGTGACATCGCGATGATCCGTGGGTTGTTTGAAGCGGGGCGGTTCGACGCAGTGATCGCCGGCGCGGCGATCACTTCGGGCCCGGACCGTGAGCGTCTCTCGCCGGGGGACATCATCGAAGTCAACCTGCTCGCCGCAGTGCGCCTGCTCGAGCTCGCGGGGCGGCATGAGGTGCCGCGCATGTTGATGTTTTCGTCCTCGGCCGCGATGGGTGAACGCGCGTTCAGCGGGCGACCGGTGACTGAGGCCGATGCGGTGCAGCCTGGATCGATCTACGGCGTCACCAAGGCGGCGATCGAAGGCATTGCCAGCCGGTGGAACGCGATTGCCCCTGCGCCCGCGGTCTGGGTACCACGCCTCACTGCGGTGTTCGGTCCGTGGGAACGGGCGACCGGGGTGAGGGACGCACTGTCGCCACCTTTTCAGATCGTTCGGGCAGTGCTTTCAGGCGAGGCCGTCGCGCCGCTTCCTGAAGGCGGGGCCAGAGACTGGGCCTATGCACCCGAGGTCGCGGAGGCGATTTACTGGATGCTGACCGAGGATCCGGCCGTCACCGATCGACGTTATCAGCTGAGTCCGGGCTATATCTGGCATCCCTCCTTGATGATCGATGCCCTTGCGAAATGTGGCGCTGCGCCCCGCGTCGACGCGGGTGGGACCGCCATCACGTTCACCGATGATCCGGCTCGCGCTCGCTGGCCCCACACCGTCGAAAAACTGGCCCGAGCATTCCGTGCGCCGCCGGATGCACCCACCGCGACGCTCGCTTTTGCGCGCTGGGCGATGGAGCATCGGGAGTGGTTTGCCGCTCAATAGCCCGCGGTCGGGCGCACAAGCGCTGTCTTGAGGCTTTCCGCTTCGATGTCGGACGGCCCAGGTGCCCTCAGTTGGGCGAGCTCGTCGCCGGCCAAGTATCGGGGGCCAGGCTTGTTGGCCGAACCGGTTTTCGGGCGACTAAGCGGCCAATCGTGAAGGCTTCTTCGGCAAGGGCTTGACCGAGTCGCAGCACCCCCTCGAGCAGCAATTGCTCAAGCGGGTCTTTGCATGCGGAGATTTCGCGCACGAGTTGAATTTGCTGGTGGCGCTCGACCATGAATCCTCGCGCAAGCTGGGATTCAGCGCGCAGATCGATCCATCCCTCACATTCAAACCCGGCTGCGATGATCTGTGCCACATAGGACTCGCCGCTGCCGAGTGAGGCGATCGACCAGGTGCGGTGGATTGGAGCGATCAGTCGTTGCCAACTGGCCTCATCGAGGCCACTTCGGCAGAGCCAGTCTTCGCCCGCCAGTCGTCCACCGGGTCTCAACACCCTGAAGGCCTCTCGAAAGAAGGCGCTCCGGTCAGGGAAATGGCAGGGAGCCTCGAAAAACACGACTGCGTCGAAACACGCGTCAGGAAACGGCAGGCGATCCGCGTGACCCTGGACGACGCGGGCCGAGTGTTCGAGACGCTGGGCCTCGATCATTTCTGTCGCGATCCTGATCTGTTCGCTCACTGGTGTCAGGCCGGTCGTCCTGACAGCGTGAGTCTGTGCAAGCCAGATCACCGTACCCCCGATACCGCATCCGACATCGAGTACCGATTCGCCCGCGTTCAAGCCGATCGAATCGGCGATCAGATCGATCATCCGAGTCTGATCGGTCGGGCCCGGCGGTGTCGTCGGATTGGTGTAGAACCCGGTATGCCAGTGCGTGCCGAGCATCTGCCGGAAAAGTGGAATCACCCGTCGGTAGTACTCGTCGGTGATCGCCGCATCGACCGGTCCCCCCAGACTGATGCGGCGTACCAATTTCTCATCGGTCATGGCTTGTGGCGATTCGATGCCTTCTCGAGGGCATGGGTCAGGCTTTGCCCGATCGGCTGTTGAGCTCATGTTGCGAGTCGGCCAGATTCTGCGTCAGTCGCGTGACGTCGTTGTCACGTTTGTGGGCTCGCCGGCAGCGAAGGCGAGGATGTTTCTGAATGCATCGCCGAACAAGGTCTCGTAAGCATCTCGTGAGGTGTAGCCGAGATGGGGCGCGCACAGGACATTGGGTAGCGACAGGATCGGGTCATCTGCCGGTAAAGGTTCGATGTCAAAGACATCGAGCGCTGCGCTGCCGGGTCGTCCGGCCTTCAGCGCCTCGATCAGGGCGCCCGGCGCGATGACTCCGGCGCGAGCCGTGTTCACGAGCAACGCGTCCGGCTTCATGGCGGCGAGATCCTCGCGGGTGATCAGATGGCGTGTGCTCGCATTGAGCTTGAGATGGATCGACAGCACGTCGCTTTGGGTAAAGAGCTGGCGGTGATTGTCTGCGAACTCGAAGCCGTCGTGCAGCGCGCGTTCTCGTGAACTGGCCCGCCCAAAGGCAACGATCCGCATGCCAAATGCATGTCCAATACGTGCGACATCTTGGCCGAGCCTGCCGTAGCCCAGAATGCCGAGCGTGCGGCCCTTCAGTACCCGCCCGAGGGTGGTTTGCCAGCGGCCCTCTCGCATGCGACGGTCTTCGACCGCGACATGGCGTGTTGCCGCAAGGATCAAAGCCCAGGTCAGCTCGGTGGTGGAGGGGCCCGAGCCCTTCCCTTGGCATACGGTGATGCCTCGCGATTGGGCCGCCTCGAGGTCAATCTGTCCGCTCGGCGCTCCGGTCAGGCTGATCAGCTTGATGGTGTCGGGCAAGAGTTCGATCACTGCGCGATCAAAGCGGGTCCGTTCGCGGATCAGGACCACCGCGTCGCAGCCTTTCAGGGCGGTGGCGATTGCTTGCGAGTGTGGGAGTGTGTCGCGAAAGACGCTGACCTGGTGATCCTTGATGAGCGAGAAGCAGTTGAGGCTTCGGACCGCATCCTGATAGTCGTCGAGAATCGCAATGTGCATGATGCCGCGTTCCTGGGTGATGAGGTGTGTGGGAGGCTCGCGATGGCTTTATGGGGCTGCGCGTTCCGGCACGGGGGCAACGGGCCGAATTACATCAATCAATCCAAGCGTTCACGTACGAGCCAGTTTGGCGTCATTGTCGCAATTCGACGGATCGTGCGCCAGTTGCCGACTGAGGGGGCAGGGCCCTCTAGGCGCCTTTGAGTCGGTCGAGATCAGAGGTCAATGCGTTGTCCGAGCATGGGCCATGAGTCCAGTCGTTCCGAGCGTGCATCCGAGGGTGCGAGGTGGGCCATGCGCTATTGCGAGGATGATCGCCAGCCGCCGGAGCTTCGTTCAGTGTGCAGGATCGTCCAGGCTTAGGTTGCTGGGCGTTCAGCGGG
>JBIKTA010000162.1:0-5896 GCA_044348315.1 Burkholderiaceae bacterium
GCAAGGAGTACTCATCCATGAACGATCTCGTCATTCGCGGTGCCACTCTCGTACAGCCCGACCGGCCACCCGCGCGCGGCGACGTGCTGGTGAAGTCTGGACGGATCGAGGCTCTGCTCGAGCCAGGAGCAGCGGTACCCGAGGCGACGCCTGCCCTGGATTGCACGGGCCTTCATGTCTTTCCGGGCTGCATTGACGCGCACGTGCATTTCGGCATGGGCGAAAAGATCACCGAGTACTCGACCGAGACGGTGTACGCCGCGCAAGGCGGGATGTCGACGATCCTCGGCTACTTCCTGAACAACGAGGCCTACGCGGACGTCTACAAACGTGAACAGGCTTACGCCCAGCCTCGCAGCCACGTCGACTACGGATTTCATTTCAGCACCGCGAACGAGCGCCACATCGCAGAACTCGACCGCTACATCCAGGACTACGGGGTCACCTCGTTCAAGTACTTCATGAATTTCAAGGGCGAGGAGGGGCGTTATCTGGGGCTGGACGGCACCGATGATGGATTCTTTTTCGAACTGCTCGCCCGCTCGGCCTCAGTGGGTCGCCCGATGATGGTCTGTCACACCGAGAACATCGAGATCGTCAATCGCCTGCGCCAACGTGTTCAGGCCGAAGGCGGCAGTACGCTCGCAGACTGGGCACGCTGCAAGCCGGCGGTCACCGAGGCCGAGCCCGCGATCCGCGCCATGTTTCTCGCCGAGAAACTGGGCGCCCGGGTCTACTTCCCGCACTTGTCGACACGGATGGCGGTGGACGAAGTACGCGCCTGGCGCAAGCGCTACCCCGAGGTGTTCATCGAGACCTGCCCCCATTACCTCACGCACACCGAGGACAGCGACCTCGCGGGCATGGGCAAGGCCAACCCGCCCTTTCACGCCCAGGATGATGTTGAGGCGCTCTGGGAGGCGATTGCCGACGGGACGATCGATGTGGTGGCCTCGGACCATGTGGCGCGCAAGCGGGCGACCAAGGACCGATCGCTCTGGCTCGCCTCACAAGGATTCCCCGGTACGGCCACGATCCTGCCGGTACTCCTGTCCGAGGGCTATCACAAGCGCGGACTTTCGCTCCAGCGGATCTGCCACGTGCTGACCGCCGGCCCGGCCAAGGTGTTCGATCTCGCGCCGGTCAAAGGCGCGCTCGCGCCAGGCGCCGATGCTGACTTCACGGTCGTCGATCTCGAGCGGACCCGCACGGTACGCGCCGAGGAACTCGGCTCCTACAGCGACTACAGTCTCTATGACGGATGGAGCCTGAAAGGCTGGCCCGTTCGCACCATCGTGCGCGGGGTCACCGTCATGCAGGATGGCCGCATCACCGGTCCGGCTGGGCACGGCCAGTATCTGTGGCGCCGGCTGGGCGAGGCGCCGGTTCTTGGGCGAATGGCTTGAGCGGCTGCGGGACCACCTCGACCAGGCAGTCGTAGAAAGTCGGTCCGCGTCCGAGGTCGGTGATCGCAGTCGACGTCACGGCGTTGACGTTGCGCCCGCCCGGCACCGTGCGCGGCCACCAGAGCCCCCAGGCCAGCACGACCCCGGGACGGATGCGATCGCTCACCCGGGCACGGACCTCGAAGCGGCCGCGGTCATTGAAGATGGTGACCGGGTCGCCATCGGCGATGCCCCGGGCCTGGGCATCTTCAGGGTGAATCTCGCAGCGCGGCTCGCGCTCCATGCCGACCAGACTCGGCACATTGGCAAAGCTTGAATTCAGGAAATTTCGGGCGGGCGGCGAGATCAGCGCGAGGCGATAGCGCGAGGCGAGCTCGGGATCCGATTCGCGCGACTCCCGCGGCGGCAGGTGATCGGGCAAGGGGTCCAGGCCCTGACGCGCAAGCCGCTCGCTCCAAAATTCGCAACGCCCCGAGGGCGTCGGGAAGCCGCCTTCGGCGAACGGCGCGGCCGGATGCTGCATCCGTATCCACCCCCGCTCAAGCACATCCTCCAGACTCGCGCCGCCCGCAGCCGGGTGCGCCCAGTCCATCGCATCGCGGGCAATCTCGAGATCGCTCGCCCGTAGCGCCTCGTCGTGAAAACCCATTTGCGCAGCGAGCGCCCGAAAAATGTCGGCGTTCGGGCGAGCCTCGCCAATCGGCTCGATCGCGGGATGGTTGGCGAGCACGTACCAGTGACCATAGGCCTTGTGCAGATCAAAGTGCTCGAGTTGCGTGGTGGCAGGCAGCACGATGTCCGCATAGTCGGCCGTGTCGGTGCGGAACTGTTCGATCACTACGGTAAACAGGTCCTCTCGCGAAAAGCCCCGAATGACCTGCTCGGAATCCGGCGCCACGGCAAGCGGGTTCGAGTTGTAGACGACCACCGCATCGATGGGCGGGTCGGCCTGCAGCAAGGCGGGGCCTATATCGATCATGTTGATGGTTCGCGGGATGCGTTCGGGCCAGCCGGGCAACAGATCCGGACGGGTATGCCGGGCGGGCGTGGTGGGCACCATCTGGCTCGACGAGAGCAGCAGGCCCCCAGCTGGATCGCGCCACGCGCCCACCAGCGCGGGCAGGCAGGCAATCGCTCGCACGGCGTTGCCGCCGCCGCGCACACGCTGCATGCCGTAGTTGAGCCGGATGGCAGCGGGCCGGATCCGACCATAGTTCCGCGCCAGATCGATCACCGTCCCAGGCTCGATGCCACAGGCCGCGGCAACCCGGTCCGGCGACCAGGCCGCCGCACGCTCGGCCAAGGCATCAAATCCGATCGTGTAACGATCGATGTAGTCGCGATCGATCAGACCCTCCTCGATCAGCACCCGCATCATGCCCAGCGCCAGGGCCGCGTCGGTCCCGGGCCGCAAGGCCACATGCTGATCGCACTTCATCGCCGTGTCGCTGCGATAGGGGTCGATCGCAACCAGCCGCGCCCCCCGGCGCTTGGCCTCCTGGGCAATGCCCCAGAAATGAACGCTGGAGGTGATGGGATTGGACCCCCAGATGAGGATCAGTCCGGAATCGACAAACCGCTCGACGTCCATCCCGACCGAGCCCCCGAGCGTGTATTGCAGCGCAGTCATGCCAGGTGAGGAGCAAATCGTCCGGTCGAGCAGCGATGCGCCCAGCTTGTGAAAAAAGCGCATCGCCATGCCCTCACCCTGTACCCAGCCCATGGTGCCGGCGTAGCTGTAGGGCAGGATGCGCTGCGGATCGCGCGCAGCAACATTGCCGAGACGATCGGCGATCAGTCTCAGCGCCAGATCCCAGCCGATCGGCTCGAACCGGCCCTCGCCCTTGGCGCCCACCCGCCGCAGCGGCGTGGTCAAGCGGTCCGGCGAATAGGTGCGTTCGGTGTAGCGCGACACCTTGGTGCAGAGCGTACCGGCCGTAGTCGGATGATCGGGGTCGCCCGCCACCCGAACCGCCCGCCCCTGGTCAACAGTGACCCGCAGGGCGCAGGTATCCGGGCAATCGTGAGGACAAGCACCCTGGACAATCATCGAAAACCCTCCAACGACCGATGCCGGTTGTTACAAAAATGACGCAGATGCTAATCTTTTGGGATTGCATTTCAGGCACGGTCGATCTGACCGGGCCCTCAATCATTATGAAACTGATCGAACAGATCGCCGAATTCCAGACCGAGTTGCAGGCCATCCGCCGCGACATCCATGCCCACCCCGAGCTCTGCTACGAGGAGGTTCGCACCAGCGATGTGGTCGCCGCGAGGCTCACCGAATGGGGGATCCCGGTGCATCGGGGCCTGGGCAAGACCGGCCTCGTGGGCGTGATCAAGGCGGGCACCTCGTCGCGCGCCATCGGGCTGCGCGCCGACATGGACGCCTTGCCGATGACTGAGTTCAACACCTTCGAGCACGCCTCCCGCCACCCCGGCAAGATGCATGCATGCGGCCATGACGGACATACCGCCATGCTGCTGGGCGCAGCGCGGCATCTCGCGCAGCACCGCAATTTTGACGGCACGGTTTATCTGGTTTTCCAGCCCGCCGAAGAGGGCGGCGGCGGCGCGCGCGAGATGATCCGCGACGGCCTCTTCGAGCGCTTCCCGATGCAGGCCATCTTCGGCATGCACAACTGGCCGGGGCTGGCAGCGGGCAAGTTTGCGGTGCGCGCGGGACCAATGATGGCGTCTTCAAACGAATTCCGGATCCGGGTTGCCGGCAAGGGTGCTCACGCCGCCCTCCCGCATCTGGGCATCGACCCGGTTCCGATCGCCTGCCAGATGGTGCAGGCGTTTCAGACCATCCTCACCCGCAACAAGCGCCCGGTCGAGGCGGGTGTGATCTCGGTCAGCATGATCCACGCGGGCGAAGCGGTCAACGTGATCCCCGACCACGCCGAGTTGCGCGGCACGGTCCGCACCTTCACGATCGAGACGCTCGACCTCATCGAATCACGCATGCGCGAGCTTGCGCAGGGCATCTCGGCAGCCTTTGGCGCGAGTGTCGAGTTCGAGTTCAAGCGCAACTATCCGCCCACGATCAACCATGCGGCCGAAACTCGGTTCTGTCAGGACGTCATGGGCGAACTCGTTGGCACGGACAACGTTCACGACTTCGAGCCGACCATGGGTGCCGAAGACTTTTCCTACTTCCTTCAGGAAAAGCCGGGCTGCTATGTCGTGATCGGCAACGGTGAGGGCGACCATCGCGCGACGGGCCATGGTCTAGGGCCCTGCACGCTGCACAACCCCAACTACGACTTCAACGACCAATTGCTGCCGATCGGCGCGGCCTACTGGGTGCGCCTCGCAGAGCACTGGCTCAAGCCCGAAGCCCGCTGATTCATGTTCGCCTTCATCGTCAGAAGGCTGCTCCAGGCCACCGCCGTGATGGCGGTGGTCGCGCTCATTGCCTTTTCACTCTTTCGCTACGTGGGCGACCCGGTGCTGGCCATGCTCGGCCAGGACGCCACGCCTGAGCAGCGCATCGAACTGACCGCGTCGCTCGGCCTGGACGAACCCTTCTACGTGCAGTTCGGCACCTTCATCGGCAAGGCGCTTCAGGGCGATTTCGGGATTTCGTATCGGCAGGGCCGCAAGGTCTCCACGCTGATCATGGACAGGTTGCCGGCCACGCTGGAGCTCTCGATTGCTGCAGCGGCGATCGCGCTCCTGGCGGGTGTGCCGATGGGTGTCTACACGGCCTTGCGCAGGCGGGGTTTTCTATCCAACACGCTGCTTTCTCTTTCGCTGATCGGCGTCTCGCTGCCGACCTTCCTGATCGGCATTCTGTTCATCCTGATCTTTGCAGTATCGCTGGGCTGGCTGCCGTCCTATGGGCGGGGCGATACCGTGCAGCTCGGCTGGTGGAGTACCGGGCTTCTGACACTGGACGGATGGTTGCACCTGATCCTGCCCGCCTGCACGCTCGCACTATTCCAGATGACCCTGGTGATGCGACTGGTACGTTCTGAAATGCTGGAAGTGCTGCGCACCGACTACATCAAGTTCGCACGCGCGCGCGGCCTCACCAACCGCGCCGTGCACTTCGGACACGCGCTCAAGAACACCCTGGTGCCTGTCATCACGATCGCCGGTCTGCAGCTCGGCGGCATCATCGCCTTTGCAATCGTCACCGAGTCGGTCTTCCAGTGGCCGGGCATGGGCCTGCTCTTCATCCAGTCGGTCCAGTTCGCCGATGTGCCGATCATGGCGGCATACCTGTGCCTGATCGCGCTGATCTTCGTCATCATCAACCTGATCGTCGATCTGCTCTATTTCGCGGTCGACCCCCGGCTTCGCGTCGACCGCGCGAGCGCCTCGCATTGACCACGGAACGGACATCCTGCGATGAATGCGGTTGCTGAAACCGGCCATTACCTCGGAGCGAGTCGCGCCCTGCAGGCCCTGCGGGCCTGGCACGGCGAGCTCACCGCAATTCGGCGCACACTCCACGCCCAGCCCGAGCTCGGCTTCGA
>JBIKTA010000163.1:0-5892 GCA_044348315.1 Burkholderiaceae bacterium
CTTCGACGAGCCCGTGAAGGCCGGTTCGGGGGTGATCACTTTCACCGGTGCGAATGCGGGCGGGCTGACCGATGTCCGGACGATCCCTGTCGGCGATGTGACCCAGGTCACCATCAGCGGGACGACCGTCGACATCAATCCCGCAGTCGATCTTCGTAACGGCTATACCTACACGGTCAACGTCGGGCCCGATGTGATCACTGACCTTGCGGGCAATGCATACCCGGGGTTTGCCACGCCCTCCTTGCTCTCCTTTGTCCGCAATGCCGGCACGGCTGTGGGTCCGCAGACTGTGATCGTCTCGGAGATCAATTCGGATGCCGCAGGCGGCGACTTCTTCGAGCTCTACAACTATGGCACGGAGCCGGTCATCCTCGACGGCTGGAAGTGGGACGACGATTCTGCGAGCTTCACCGATTTGGCGGCTGCCAGCTTCCCGGTCGGGACGATGATCGGCGCCGGTGAGAGGCTGGTCGTGGTCGCAGCGTCTACAGCGACGGCTGTTGCAGATTTTCGGACCGCGTGGGGCCTCGACGCTTCGGTGCCGGTCGTCGCAACGGGTGGCCCCGGGCTTGGCAAGGGCGACACCGTCGTCGTTTTCAACCAGACTGGTCAGGCCGTCACGGCCATGAACTTCGGCATCGCCGCGAAGCTGGCCTCAGACGGTACGCTACTGCCGGTGGCCGCTGCCGCGGCCGGGGCTGTGACGTCAACGACGGTCGCGAACCACGCAGGCGCGGCCTACGGCGCGACCGACAAGGTCTCGCTCATCTGGGACGGCATGTCGGTGACCGAACCGGAGTATAAGCCCGCAGCAGTCGGGCAGCTGGGCGCCTTCTCGCAGCCGTCGCTTGCAACAACGGTGGGTTCACCAGGACTGATCGCGGCCGCGACTGCGGTCGATAGCGTCTCGCCCCTGCTGACCTCTGCCCTGCCGGTCAAGGGCGCGGTCTCAGCCCTCCCATCGGCCAATATCGTCCTCAATTTCAGCGAGCCCGTGCGCGCATCGTCCGGTAGCGTGCAGATCGTCAATGGTGCCGACCCGCTCGATACCCGCACGATCAGTCTGAGCGATGCGACTCAGGTCTCTTTCAACGGCGGCATGGTCACGATCAACCCGCTCGCGGACCTGCGGGCCGGTGCAAGCTATTCGGTTCAGATCGCGCCCGGCGTGATCGAGGACCTCGCCGGTAACGATTTTGCAGGCTTGTCCGGCGACCAGACGATCAATTTTACGGTGGCTGCGCAGGCCCCCAAGTTGTTGATCACCGAACTGAATTCGAATGCCGCGCCGGCCGACTTCTTCGAACTCTTCAACTACGGTAGCGCGCCGCTGTCACTGAAAGGCTGGCGATGGGACGACGACTCGGCGTCCTTCGCCGATGGAGCGGCATTCCCCGATGTCAGCGTCCCGGCGGGCGGCTCGCTCGTGGTCGCCGCGACCGCGCTCGCGGGGCTCGCGACCTTCAGCTCTAACTGGGGACTCGCCGGAAACGTGTCAGTCATCGCTTCCGAGGGGCCAGGACTTGGCGGCGGTGACGCCTTGGTGATCTTCAATGACGCCGGTTCGGTCGTATCATCGTTCAACTATTCGGGTGCGACGAAGCTGGCGACCGACGGCAGCACGATCGGGCTGTCGAAGCCGGTCGCGGGCGTGAATTTCGTGTCTGGCGCCCATGCCGGCCCGGCGTTCGGAGGCGCGGTCGGAGTCAATGGCGTCTCGGCCGTCTGGGACGGCGTGTCGACCGGCGATCCTGCCTACCGGGCCGCCGCTGTCGGAACCCTCGGCGGCTACGCTCAGGCAGCGACGCCCGCCAACATCGGGTCGCCGGGCTTCGCGCTGCCCCCGCCCTCCGCTGCGTTCACCCTTCAGTTGCTGCACTTTGCCGACGCCGAAGCGGGGCTGCTCGCCTCGCAGACCGCCCCCTATCTTGCAGCGCTGGTCGACAAGTTCGAGGATGCTTACACCAACAGCATCACGCTGGCGGGGGGCGACAACTTCCTGCCCGGTCCCTTCCTGGCAGCCGGGACCGACCCGAGCCTCCTGAGCGTGCTGGGCGTGTCGGGCAATCGGGGCAACGTCGAGATCGGTGCGGTTGACATCGCGCTCCACAACAAGATTGGCGTGACCGCCAGCACGCTGGGCAACCACGAATTCGATCTCGGCTCGAATGCCCTGGCAAGCGCGTTCCGTCCGGGCTCGGGCAGCCCGGGCGCGGACTTCGTCTATCTCTCCGCCAATCTGGACTTTGCTGGCGACAGCGCGCTGAACCCGCACTTCGTCAACACGGTGACGACCGCCGGTCTGGAGGAGGCCTCCAGCCTCAAGGGCAAGATCGCGCCCTCGGCAGTCATCACCGAGGGCGGGACGAAGATCGGTCTCGTGGGTGCCACGACGCAACTGCTCGAGGCGATCTCCTCGCCGTCAGGCACGAAGGTCAAGGGCTCACCCGGTCGCGACGACATGGACCTGCTGGCCGCTCAACTTCAGCCGGTGATCGACGACCTGGTCTTCCAGGGGGTCAACAAGATCATCCTGATGGCCCACCTGCAGAACATCTCAAACGAGAAGTTGCTGGCGACCAAGCTGTCGGGCGTGGACATCATCCTCGCGGCAGGCTCGAACACGAGACTCGGCGACGACGATGACACCGCGGTCGCCTTTCCCGGGCATGATCCCGCCTTTGCCGACACCTACCCGCTGGTGGCGACCGACAAGGACGGTCAGAAGACGCTGATCGTCAACACGGACAATGAGTTCACCTATCTCGGGCGCCTTGTCGTCGACTTTGACGACAAGGGTCACATCATCGTCGAGAGCCTGACGGCGAATGCCGGGGTCAATGGCGCCTACGCCGCGACCGCGTCGAATGTCGCGGCGGCCTGGGGTGTGGCGGAGTCGGCCCTCGACACCACAGCTTTCGCGGCCGGCACGCGCGGCGCCCAGGTGGAGGCACTCACCGACGCCGTTCAGGGCGTGATCACGTTGAAGGACGGTAACGTCTACGGCTACTCCGAGGTCTATCTCGAGGGCGAGCGGATCAATGTGCGCAACCAGGAGACCAATCTCGGCAACCTGAGCGCGGACGCCAACGGCTATGCGCTGCAGCAGGCGCTCGGCAGCGCGGCCGACAGCACGTTCATCGTCTCGCTGAAGAACGGGGGAGGGATCCGTGCGCAGATCGGCACGATCTCCGCGCCCAAGGATGACGGAACCGTTGACAAGTTGCCGCCGCCGGACGGCAGCGTCTCTCAGCTCGATGTCGAGAACTCGCTTCGCTTCAACAACCAGCTGATGGCTTTCGACACCACGCCCGAGGGGCTGAAGGCGATCCTGGAGCATGGTGTGGCGTCGCTCGGCAGCCAGGGGCGATTCCCGCAAGTCGGTGGGGTCAGCTTCGCCTATGACCCGGACCTGCCTGCGGGCTCGCGGATCACCGATATCGCGCTGCTCGATGGCGATCGGCGGATCGGCCTCTTCGATGGCGGTGTCAAGATGTCCGGGGCGCCCGCGAACCTGACCGTTGTCACACTCAACTTCCTCGCCAATGGCGGTGACTCCTACCCGATGAAGGCGAACGGCGACAATTTCCGCTACCTGATGAGCGATGCCGAAGGTCGGGTCAGCTTCTCGACCGCGGTGCCCGCGACGGCCACCTACACGGAGAAAACCGTCATCGACACCTATGTCACGAGTGGCTTCACCCTGCTCGGCGAGCAGAAGGCCCTCGAGACGTACATGGAGACCTTCCACGGAACGCCCGCCACGGCCTACGACAGCGCTGACGTTCCTGATGCATTCGACACCCGCATCCAGAACCTGAACGTGCGTCCCGAGACCGTGCTGCCGCTGACGGGCACGGCTGACGACGATGCGCTGGTCGGAAACGCCGGCAACGACACCCTATCGGGCGGGGCGGGTGACGATGTGATGCTCGGCGGTGGGGGCGATGATCGTGCGCTCGACCTGATGGCAGGGGATCTCTTCGTGGGCGGTGCGGGGCTGGATCTGGCCCACTTCTCCGGTCGCCGCTCGGATTACACGGTTAGCCTCGCCACACCCGGCCAGCGCGACACCGCGCAGGCCGTGATCGAGGGTGTGGATGCGGACCCGGCGCTGCTTGCGCTCGACCCGGCGCCGATCTACGCGGTGACATCCAACCTTGCCGGTCAGTCCGGTTTCATCCTCGTGCAGGCCGAGCGCTTCCAGTTCGGCAACGAAGCGCCGATCGATCCCGCCTCGCTTCTTGTTCTGAACGTTGGCGCCGGTGGCTATGCGACGCTGGCCGATGCGCTCGCAGTGGCCCAGGCGGGTGACACCATCGTCATCGCCGCAGGCTACGGTCAGCAAGGCCCGGTCACGATCAGTCGGGACGACCTGACCCTGGTGCTGGAAGGATCGGGGCCCGCGCTGCAGTTCGTACTGGCCGAGCCTTCGGTCAGTGCCGCGCCGATGGCGATGTCGGTGGGTATCGAACCGATCTCGGCGACCTCGGCAGGCGTATCGCGCCTGACGCTCCAGGGCACGCGCGACGCGGACGTGACCGGCAACTCGCTCGACAACGTGATCATCGGCAACGACGGTAACAACCGCATCGACGGTCGAGGCGGCCACGACTCGCTGATCGGCCTCGGCGGCAATGACGAGTTGCAGGGCGGATCGGGTGATGACTGGCTGGACGGCGGCGAAGGCTGGGACCGATTGTTCGGTGGTTCGGGCAGCGACATGCTCCTGGCTGATGCGGGCGGCCTCTTCGACTCGGTCAACGGTGCTTCGGGTAGCGATCTGCTGTCCGGGGGGTCAGGCAACGATCTGCTGATCGTGGCGACGGATGACGGATCCAGGGTGCAGATGCTCGGCGGCTCCGGCCGCGATCTCTTCCGGGTCATGAGTCTCGACGATGGCCTCGGTGACGACGGAAGGGTTCGGCCTGCGAACGAGCAGAGCCCGCTCAGTCTCGATGCTTTCATCGCCGACCTGACCGCGGGCGACGGCATCGACCTGAGTGCGCTGCGGTCCAGCCCCATTGCCACGACCGGGCCGACTGCTTTGACCGCCTCGGGTTCCGTGTCGGGCGACCTGGGTTTCCTGTTCGGTGCCAATTCGCCCAACTCGGGCCTGCAGGTCGTGGGCCTGACGGTCAAGCCCGGGAGCGATCTCCCGGTCTTCGATGGCGCGGGTCGCCGCGATCCGGTCACCGGTCAGCTCAAAGTTGCGCTCGCCTCCCAGTCCGATGTCAATGCCGCCATCCAGCGCGGCAGCGATTCGTCGCCGTCCAGCCTCTTCGGTCAGGAGGCGGGTTTCGACTCGATCAATACGCTGCTGGTCGACATGAGCCCGATCTATCAGATGATCTGAGGCGCTTCGGGCTCGTTCGCGCTCTTCGCCAAGAGTCGACCCCCTCGCCCCGCGCGGGGGGGTTCACGATTGGATTGATTCCAGCGTACACTCATACTGGTCGTTTCGAAATAGACCGGCGCGTCCGAAGCAGGGCTCAGCCGGCGATCGAAGGGACGACCCTCTCCCCTTCCCCGATGACGGAACCTTTCATCCGATGAACTGAACCTGTGATCGACGCTGCCATGGCGCAACCGACCGAAACCACGTTCCCGCGCGTGCTGATGCAGCATGCGGCGCAGCGTCCGGATCGTCCCGCCTACCGGGAAAAGCACCTCGGCATCTGGCAGACCGATACCTGGCGGGGTGCCGCCGACAAGGTTCGTTCGATTGCCGCCGGGCTCGCGCATCTTGGTTTCCAGCGCGGCATGTCGCTGGCCGTGATCGGTGACAACCGTCCGTTCCTCTATCAGGCCATGCTGGCCGCCCAGGCGCTCGGGGGGGTGGCGGTTCCGCTCTATCAGGATGCGGTCGCCGCTGAGATGGTCTACGTG
>JBIKTA010000164.1:0-5851 GCA_044348315.1 Burkholderiaceae bacterium
CGGGTAAAACGTTCACGATCGACAATACGCGCACCATTACTGACGCACTCAACAACACGGCGACAATCGTGAGCACGGACGTATTCACGTCCAATGGCGTCATTCATGTGATCGACAAGGTCATCCTGCCCTGATAGGACATTCGGCACCGTCTCTTGCGCGGTCGCGCGAGACGAGCAAGACGCCAGCGGCCATACAACCGCTGGCGTCTTTGCTCCGGCCTGCTTGCCGAGGCGCCGCGGATCGCTACGGGTTCAGCGAGTGGGCCAGACGGCAGCGAACATGGCCGCGCCCGCTGCAGTGTTCTTGTCACGCTCCGACAGGCTGCCACAGGCTACCAGTGACAACACCAGAACTGCCATACCAAAAAGATTGATCCCGCGACTGCTCATGATGACTCCTCAGCAAGGGGTTTGCGCTTGACCGACGTGGACGGCGCTTCGAGATTCTTTTTACTCGCGCACCTTTGGCGTGTCTGTACGTCGACGTACAGAGCGCGACTGTGTGCCCGCGGACAGACACTGCAAGCGTGGAACGGAACGGGAAGGCTGAGAGGCGGTCAAGATCGCCGTTTACGTTTCTATCCTGCCCACGGGCTCTGGTTGAGTGTCCTCAATGCCGGGGGGCGATTCAGCGCGTACCGTGATCGGAACTGCGGCGCTGTCCACCGTTCGGGTGTCGCGCGTTGATGCTCGCAGCTTCACTGCGCATCCACGAGGCGCTCCATGGTTTTCAGCGTTGGCTTCGAGAAGAATCATCTGCTCCGCTCGTTGACGGCAGATGAGAGGGCGCGCTGGTTGCCTTTGTTGGAGCCGGTCGAGCTACCGCTGACCCGAGTGCTCCATGAGCCGGGATGCACGCAGAGCCATGCGTATTTCCCGACCACGGCAATCGTATCGATCGTAAACGAGACGGCTGACGGCGCCTCGGCCGAGATCGCCATGGTTGGCAACGAGGGTTTGGTGGGCATCCCGTTGTTCATGGGCGGCGAAACGATGCCCAGCCGCGCGATGGTTCATAGTGGGGGCAAGGGGTATCGGCTGCGGGCACAACTCTTCAAGGATGAGTTCGACCGCTTCGGTCCGGTAACCCAACTGATTCTGCGCTACGTGCAGGCGCTGATTACTCAGATGTCGCAAACCGCCGTCTGCATCCGTCACCATCCGCTGAGCCAGCGATTCTGCCGCTGGCTGCTGCTGAGCCTAGATCGGCTGCCTGGCAACGAACTCATGATGACGCACGAGATGATCGCCACCATGCTGGGTGTGCGCCGCGAAAGCGTCACCGAGTGCGCGCTGAAACTGCACGCTGCGAGGCTGATCCGCTATACGCGTGGGCATATGTGGGTGCTCGATCGTACCGGCTTGGAGGCACAAACCTGCGAGTGCTATGCGGTGGTCAAGAATGAGTACGAGCGATTGCTGCGTCACCACACTGAGGCGGTCGGTGTCACAAACAGTCAGGCGTCTCGAAGCCGCCGAGTCATCAGCCCGAGCGCCCGGCATGAACGATCAACAACGCTGCAGGGGTGAGCTGAAGCGCTCCCTGGTAAGCTCGTTCACAGCGCTTCCTGGGAGCAATGACAATTTCGAAGCTGGCCACTTATCGGCACGGCAGCGAAGATGGCGGGCCAGCACTGTTCGATAGCGCACAGACTTCAAGCGCCCATCGAGCGCACCATGTTGCTGTCAATTACGTCACAGCCAAAGGAGGCTCAACATGGTCACTCGTCAGCTTTTCGCAGCGGTATTTGTCGCGGCAACTCTTCTTACCGCCACCGGTTGTGCAGTCACACGAGGTCAGGAGAGCGTCGGTGCCTACGTCGACGATGCCATCATCACGACGCAAATCAAGAGTCGCTTCGTCGAAAGCAAGGCAGTGGGTGCGGCGAGCATCCATGTCGAGACGCTCAAGGGTACGGTACTGCTGTCGGGCTTTGCCAAGGATCCGGAGGAGCGATCGACCGCGGAGCGAATCGCACGCGACGTCGCTGGCGTGAAGGTCGTTCGTAACGAGATCATCGTGAGGCCCTGATCGGCTGCCTTTGCCACGTGGGCAGCTGTCGCGGTCATGATCCCTCGCCGTGCCCCTGCCCGATGAACCTGAACTCCCTACGGCACGCCGCAGCCAAGCTGGCTGAGCTCGCCCGGTACTATCCCGGCCGATCCCACTTGGTCGTTGGTGCGCGGATCACATCGCCAACTCTGACAGGCTCAGCGCCCCAACCGGTAGGGCTCCTCAAAATCCCGGAAGTCATGCTCCAGAAGCGCTGCCTCAACCCAGGCCTCGACGGCTTCAAGCTGGGTTACCCTGTTCATGTAGGCAGCGACTTCGGGTGGCACGGGCAGTTGATAGGTGAGCAAACGCATCACCACCGGGGCGTAATAGGCGTCCGCAATGCTGAACCGGCCGAAGAGCATCGGCCCTTTGTGCTCCTGCAGGAGCTCTGACCACATGTGGACGATACGGGCCAAATCTGCGCGCACCCCGGGTTTGTCGCGCAGCGCCAGCGCGCCGACCTCAGGCAAACGGGCCTCGATGTTCATCGGGCAGGCGCTTCGCAGCGCGGAAAAGCCCGCGTGCATTTCTGCGCAGACGCTGCGTGCCTGGGCTCGATGCGTCACGTCCTGCGGCCAGAGCTTGCGCTCGGGGAAGGTCTCAGCCAGGTACTCGGCGATCGACAGGGTGTCCCAAACGACGATGCTTCCATCAACCAGCACGGGCACCTGACCGGTCGGGCTGAGTTGAGCGAGGCGCTGCTTGAACTGCGAATCAGGCGAGAAACCATCAAAGCGCAGCATGACCTCGTCGAATTCAATGCCCGATTGCCGCATCAACACCCACGCGCGCATTGACCAGGAGGAATAGTTTTTGTTGCCGATGAAAAGCCTGCGCATCACCCATCCTTTTCAGTGTCTTGGGCCGCGCCTCAGAGCGAGACCGTCCCCGCAATCAGAACATGTACCTGCCCGCCCACCCAGACGGTGTCTCCGTCGGGCTCAATGCTGACGCGGCCGGAGCGGCCGATCGCCGTACCTTGCGCGACGCGTGTGGGGGTTAGAAGACGCCCCTCGGCCAGGCGCCATCGCGCGATCGCGGCGTTCAGCGAGCCCGTGATCGGGTCCTCGATCATGCCGCTCGAAGGCGCGAGCATGCGCACCTCCCAATCCGCTTCAGAGCCTTTCGGGTGCGGACCGATCAAGCCGATCGAGCGAAATGCCGGCCAACGCACACGCGCCGCGTCGAGCGCGAGGACCTCGGCCGCCGACGAAAGTTCGAATACCTGCCAGATCGGACCGTTCTCGAGTTCGACCGTGCGGATGATCGACGAGAACGAGATCGAGAGCGCGGCCGTGATCGCATCGTGTGTGTCGGGCCGCATCGGTCGCGCCTGGGTCGGCGGCGCGTCGAACGCGAAGTGGCCGCTGCCTTCGACGCGCACCGGCACGATGCCGACGCCGCACTGCTGGCGCACGATGTCAGGCGAACGTGGCCGACCGCCCGCATGCAGCCAAGCTGCGCAGCTTCCCAGCGTCGGGTGGCCCGCGAAAGGCATCTCGCGCGAGGGCGTGAAGATTCTCACCCGGTAGTCAGCCGTGGGGTCGGTCGGCGGCAGCAGGAAGGTGGTTTCGGCAAGGTTGGTCCAGGCGGCGAAGCGCTGCATCGCGTCGTCGCTCAATCCCTCGGCGTCGACAACGACGGCCAGGCCATTGCCCTGGGTCGGCACCGGACTGAACACGTCGACCTGCAGGAAGCGGCGTTGAATCATTCCTCTCTCCGGGCATCAAACTGGACCAGTGTACTCGCCGCGCGCGGGGTAGTCCTTGGTGATTGCAAAGTCGATCGCGGCCAGCAGATCTTGAAAGCTTGGGCGTGCAAACGGCATGGTCTGCGTCGAGCCATAGTACAGGGTGCCGTCTGCGCGGACGATGAAGACGCCTGGCTCGCTGAAGAGCGCCGGCTCATCCAGGCCGATCGACGTCTTGCCTCGCGATGTGCTGATGTAGAGGCCCCACTGACGGGCACTGGCGAGACTCAGCCCGTATCCGATCTGCAGGTGCACGGCCTTGATCTTCTCAGCCATTGTTCGGGCACGCTCCGCGTCGTCGCTGCTCACGGCCACGACCCGAACGCCCCGCTTGGCGAACTCGGGCACCAGAGCTTCGAGTTCGATCAGGTATTTCGCGCAGATCGGGCAATGCAGCCCCCTGTAAAACACGACGAGTTCGAAGCGCTCGGCCGATGTCGCCCCGAGCACGAACCGATCGCCGCTCGCCAGTGGAACGCGCAGGGCGGGTTCGGCACGCAGCAACAGGTGTTCTCGATGAAAATATGCGGCTCGTTCAACCGGACCCGCTATGCTTGTCGCGCCCATCCCACCCCTCTTTTGATGCGCAGCCCATGTACATCCCCGACCATTTTTCGATCCCCAGTCGCGAGGCCTCGTACCAGATCATCGAGGCGCATCCTCTGGGTGTTTTGGTGACCACGACGCCCGAGGGCTTGGACGCCAATCACATTCCGTTCGAGCTCGACCCCGGCCGCGGCGTGCTCACCGCCCATGTGGCACGCGCCAATCCGGTGTGGCGGCAGTGCGGGGACGGCGCGGACGTTCTGGTGATTTTTCGGGGCAATGAGCGCTACATCTCGCCAAACTGGTACCCGAGCAAGCACGAGACGCATCGACAGGTGCCCACCTGGAATTACGAGGTCGTGCACGTCCATGGACGCCTGAGCGTGCAGGACCATCCATCCTTCGTTCGCGGGGTGGTCGCGCGGCTTACGCGCGTGCATGAAGCGAGCGAGCCCAGGCCCTGGAAGATGGGTGATTCCGCACCCGACTACATTGACGGCATGCTGCGGGCGATTGTCGGTATCGAGATTGCGATCACGCGGCTGGAGGGCAAGGCCAAGCTGAGCCAAAACCGTGAGTCGAGAGACCGGCTCAATGCGGCCGAGGTACTGGAAAGGCAGGGTGATGCAGGTCTGGCGCAGGCGATGCGTCAGGTGAAGTGATCCCGTGGCCGATCTCGTGTTTCAGCGAGCGGTTGCTCCGTAGGTGCGGCGGTAGGCCTCGGACAGCGCGTCCATCAGTCATGGGGCATCGGGTGTGTTGGGCGATGTGAAAGGAAGGGCTCAAGCGCAGGTGCGTGGGGGCACTGAGGTCGCCGCAGAATCCTGGCCATCGAGCCACTCCACAAACCTTTCCAGCGGCTTCTTGATTCCCCCTGCGACCGGCACGCGGCAGCCGGGTTTCGGATAGCCGACAACCAGCAGGATGCTGGGCTTCTCAGAGGAGGGGCGGCCGCAGATCTCGTTCAGAAAGCCCATGGGACTGGGCGTGTGCGTGAGGGTGGCCAGCCCCGCATGGTGCAGTGCTGCAATCAGGAACCCTGTTGCGATGCCTACCGACTCGGGGACGTAGTAGTGCGCGTAGCGCGTGCCATCGTTCCGAACTCCGTACTTCTGCGCGAAGATCGCGATCAGTAGCGGCGCCTCGTCGAGGAAAGGCTTGTTGGGGTCGGTTCCGAGCGGGGCGAGTGCGTCGAGCCACTCCTCTGTGGCGCGCCCCGAATAGAACTCGCGCTCCTCCGCTTCGGCGGCCTCGCGGATCCGGCGCTTCCGGGTGGGATCGGTGATCACGCTGAAGAACCACGGCTGCTGATTGGCGCCCGATGGCGCGGTGCCCGCCGCGCGCAGGCAGGCCTCGATCACCGTTCGCGGGACCGGCCTCGAGTCGAAATCGCGCACCGATCGGCGTCGTGCGATCTCCTCGTGAAACTGCACCGCCCGAGCCTGCATCGTCTCGGGGCTGTGCTCGCGAAAGCCGGCAAGCGGCTCGTCCTCAAAA
>JBIKTA010000165.1:0-5842 GCA_044348315.1 Burkholderiaceae bacterium
GCCAATACCCTGGGCATCGCTTTCGGCCTCGCAGCGTCGGCACTTGGGGTGGGGCTGTTGTCGCCCTGGTTGCGCACGAACTTCGGGATCGAGTTGTCGCCCGCATGGCTGACCATGCAGCAGGCCGCGCTGGTCTTTCTGGTGTTCGGGGCCGGTGTGCTTGCAAGCCTGCTGCCGGCCTGGCGAGCGATGCGCCTGACGCTGGCCGATGGCCTCGCCCCCCCGCACTGAGATGAGCCCTCATTCATGACAGGACAACCCACTGGACGAGCGCTGCCTGATCGAGCGGCGACTTCCCGAATGCAGAGCGAAGGGTTGCCTGCTCCCCGGCGGCGGCTGATCGTGATCGCCATGGCGTCGATTGCCCTTGGGGGGAGTCGGGCAGCGTTTGCCCAGGACGGACGCGGGTCTGCGACACCCGGCAAGAGCGAATCATCGCCCCGTCCTGATGCCAAGTCGACCCTGCCTGGGCGGGCGCTCCCAGGGGGCTTACGGGAGATCAGCTGGGATGATCTGATCCCGGAGGATTGGGATCCTGCCAAGCAATTACCCTTTCAGGACGTCGATCAGATCAGTGACGATGATCCGCGCAGCGTGGTACTCATGAATGCGCTGCGTGAACTGTGGGACAAGGCGCCCACACGCAGCGATCTCGATGGCCTGCGCATCCGCATCCCGGGTTACGTCGTGCCGCTCGACATGCTGGGTGGGCGTATTCGGGAGTTTCTGCTCGTGCCTTATTTTGGTGCCTGCATCCACACGCCACCCCCACCCGCCAACCAGATTCTCCAGGTGCGCTTGAAAGCCCGACGTGACCTGCAGACGATGGACGCCATCTGGGTGAACGGGCGCCTCAGAGAGGTGCGCGCCGAAACAAGCATGGGCGTGAGCGGCTATCTGTTGGAAGCGGAATCGGTCGAGGCCTATCGGGAACCCCGAACGCGTTAGGCAAACGCTTGGCGTGGGAAATTCTCCCACCCATTCTCGGCCAGCCATGAGGAACGCTGCCGCCGGCGCTTCACCCCACCCGACCGCGCTCGCCGCCGTCGGTGACGCGGACGCGCGTCTGCCCGATGAGGGCCGGGCGGCCTCGCTCGTGATCGCTCAGCCCGGCGGCGCCCCGCCCCTCAGGGTCGAGCTTCCCCCGGAGAGCGCGCTGTCTTCGGAAACAGCGCGCGAGTTGGTCGGACAACGCATTGGCCTCGACTTCGAGCGGCGCCAGGGCGCGGGGGTTCTGCGAAAGCTGAGGCCGCCAAAGTGAGCGACAGGTAACTGTGAAGTTTGTCCGAAAGCTCTGCGACGCGGCGCCGGGAGCGGGCCTCCACGGTGGGAGAATCAAACAGCGATCGACGGTTTGGTGAATCGCCCAGGTCAAATTCAGTCGATTGGATGAAACAGCAGTCATGAAAAGGGAAGCGAATATGAAACGCCTATACCTCGTTGGCGCCATCGCCACCGTGGCCATCATCGGCGGTTGCGGTGGTTCGTCATCGCCCGAACTGATGCCGCGAAGCGAGTCGCTTCTCACCGGAGTCGTGGTCAGCAGCTACGGGGAGGCGCCGATCGCGGGTGCGGCGCGGACGCCCACAGTCGCGGGGGCCAGAGTGTTCCTGGATCTCAACCGCAACCTCACTCAGGACGAAGGGGAGCCCGAGAGCGAGCCCACCGACACCGCAGGACGGTTCACGCTTTCTGTTGATCGCACAACAATAACCGACGCACAGATTGACCAGGCGCTGGTGGTGGCGCGCGCGGACACCGAAGACGCTCGGGCGCAGCTTCCAGTCCCGATGGCCGCACCCGCTGCGGTGTTGCGTAGCGGCAATGCGGCACGCGAGATCAACATGATCACCCACCTGGTGGCCAGCGAGATGGCGGTCGTTGCCGAAACACAGGCCGATGATGAACGACGCCGGCTCACGCCCGACGAGGCCGTCGCGCGGATTCGAAGGGACTTGCCCTCACTCGCCACGACCGATTTATTCGCGGGCATCGCCTCGGCGCCTGAGGCTGACACCCTGCGCAATACCGCGCGGCTGGTTGCGGCCAGGGTTCTGGCCGAACGCGATACGGTACTCGCCCGGGTGGCCAAAGCGAGCGTACGCGATGAGGCAATGTCGACCAACGACCCCGAGTCCAGCGTGGCCACCAACGTCGCAGACGCGATTGCTGCGGACGGCGCGGCCGATGTCGCCGTCGACCCGACCAAGTTGGCCGAAAAGCGCGCCGAACTCGAGCGCGAGCCTTTGGCAGTCAACTTGGGCGATCTGATGCGGCAAGTCAGGGAGACACTCCCGGTGATCGCCCCGCTGATCGGCAATGGCGCCCCGCCTGCCGAGACGATCGACCAGATCCAGGCGCGAATCGAGCAGGCGCGCCAAAATGCTGAGGAACAATTGGCTCAAGCGCGCGAACAGGCGCGCCAGGGTAGGTTGGCCGAACTCGCCGCCAAGCTCGAAGAGGCCCGTGCGACAGTCGGGGAGCCCACGGCCAGTCCCCCGCCGGCCGAAGATGCGCCGCTGCCCGATCCCGCCCGGATTGCCCGTGAGCTCGCAGCTGAGCGCGAGGCCCTGCGAAATCTCAATCGGGTGACCCTGATCGTGGTGTTCAAACCGAAGGATAGCCAGCCATTGGCGGAGCGCCGCGACGCGGCATCACGCCGAAACGAGGTTCTCGCAGATCTGCCCAACGACCTGCAGGCGCCTGCAGGTCGAGTGTTCGAGCGGGCCATCGAGGGCTTCACCGTGACCTTGCCCGAACAAGTGGCCGACCGGTTCATCGAGCGGATGCAAAATCATCCGCGCGTGGACCGGATCGAGATCGACGAACCGGTGCGGGTGCGCAACACCATGCAGACCCAGTCGCCCACCCTGTCCTGGGGCATCGACCGGTCGGATGCCAACACCTCATCGCGGCTGAACAACAGCTTTGCCTGGTCAGCCAGCGGCTCCGGCATCACCGCCTATATTGTTGACACCGGCATCACATCCGGGACCCGTTTCGGATCGAACCAGGTTCTCGCGGGCTTCACCAGCATCAGCGACGGCCGCGGCACCACGGACTGCAACGGCCACGGGACCCACGTCGCCGGCACGGTCGCCTCGCCCGGCTACGGCATCGCCAAGGGCGCAAGCCTGGTGCCTGTCAGGGTGCTCGACTGCAACGGCTCGGGCTCACTCTCGACCGTGATCGCGGGTCTCGACTGGGTGCTGACGCAAGTGGGGAACGACGCCTCCGCGGCTTCTCGATCGGTGGTGAACCTATCTCTGGGCGGGGGCGCGTCGTCCACGCTCGACCAAGCCGTGGCCAAGCTGATCCAGTCCGGCGTCACCGTGGTCGTTGCCGCAGGCAACAATGCCGATGATGCCTGCAACTATTCTCCTGCCCGCGTGCGAGACGCGATCACCGTCGCAGCCACCGACTGGAATGATGCACGCGCCAGCTTTTCCAACTACGGCAGCTGCGTCGATCTGTTCGCCCCTGGCCAATCGATCACCTCGGTCGCGATGGATGGCAGCAATGCCCGCACGCTCAGCGGCACCTCGATGGCCGCCCCGCACGTGACGGGCGCAGTCGCGCAGTGGCTGGAAGCGACCCCGGCCCTGACACCCGCCCAGGTGACCGAAAGGCTGCTCGCCGCAGCGACCTCAAACATCGTAACGGGTCCGCTCGGCTCGCCCAATCTGCTGCTCTTCGCGCAGGCTGAGGCTGGCACGGATTCTGGCGGCGGTGGCGGCACCGAGCCCACGCTCACCACCGTCTCGGTGGGCGGGCTGAGCGCGAGCTCGGCCCGGGTGAGCCGTAACGGCAACTGGCGAGCGTCGGTCAGTGTGCTGATCCGGGACGCATCGGGCACTGCGATCCCGGGCGCCACGGTCACCGGCGACTTCACGACGGGCGGCACAGGGCTCAGCTGCACCACCAGTAGCACCGGCCAGTGCCGGATCGCAAGCGGCACGCTAAGCAAGAACCTGAAGAGCACGACCTGGACGGTCAAGGCCGTCGCGGGCAACGGCCTCCAATACCAGGCTTCGGGCAACAGCGCCTCGTCGATCACCGTCAGCGCGCCAAGATAAGGCGGACTCCGGGGCGCGCCTCGCGCCCCCCGGCAAGACCGGCCCCGGGGTAGGCCAGATGCGCCCCGGGGCTTCGCCCGCCCGCAAAATGCGTTAGGCTAGACGCATCCCGACTCCGGGCGGCGCACTCGGGCGCCCCACAACGCATTGGAACACATCCCTTTCTGGTTGCAAGCCGCCTCGATCGTCTTGCTTTTGCTGATGTCAGCGTTTTTCTCGATTTCCGAGACCAGCATGATGGCGCTGAACCGCTTCCGGCTCGGACACCTCGTCCGCCAGGGCAAAACAGGCGCCCGGGTCGCAGCCGATCTGCTCGGCAAGACGGATCGCCTGCTCGGCACGATTCTCCTCGGCAACAACCTCGTCAATACACTGCTCACCGCGCTCGTGACCGCGCTCGCGATCCGCAGCTTTGGCGACGACGACGCGACCATTCTGGCGGCTACCACGGTCGTTGCGTTTGTCATCATCGTCTTCGCCGAGATCACGCCCAAGATCATCGGGGCCACCTACCCCGAGCGGATCGCGCTACCCGCAAGTTTCGTCCTGCGGGCGCTGATGGCGCTGTTTTCGCCGGTGGTGTGGCTGATCAACCTGTTGGTGGGCCGCATGCTCCGGGTCATCGGGGTCGACACGAGCCACCAGCCCTCGCACCAGATTTCGCTCGAGGAAATGCGCTCCATCGTTTTGGAATCCGGCCACTTCATCCCAGAAAAGCACCGTTCGATCCTGCTGAACCTGTTCGATCTCGAGCACATCACCGTCAACGATGTGATGATCCCTCGCTCGAAAATCGAGGCGATCGACCTGACGCTCGAGCCGCGTCAATTGCGAGAGCGCCTGTCGACCTGCTATCACAACAAGCTGCCGGTGTGCGAAGGCGAGATCAACAAAGTGATTGGCATGCTGCACGTGCGGCGCGCGCTGTCGCTCTTGCAGCGCGAGCAGTTTGGCGCCGAGGACCTGAGAGCCCTGCTGAGCGAGCCCTATTTCGTGCCGAGCGGCACGGCGGTGTTTGCCCAGCTCCAGCATTTCCAGCGCAACCGACAGCGCACGGCCCTGGTGGTCGATGAATATGGCGAGGTGCAGGGGCTCGTCACGCTGGAAGACATCATTGAGGAAATCATCGGCGAGTTCACGACCTCGATGCCCGGTGGCGGCGACGCAGACCTGGACTGGAGTGAGTCAGGGGAGATCGTCGTCGAAGGCAGCGCCCTGCTGCGCGATCTCAATCGCCGCCTGGGCACCTCGTTTCCCTTGGATGGGCCCAAGACCCTGAACGGCGTGATCCTAGAGGCCCTGCGCGATCTGCCTGAGTCCAGCATCAGCGTGCGATTCGACTCGGTCGTGGTCGAAGTGCTACAGGTCGAGGACCGGATGGTTCGAAGCGCGCGGCTGCACCGGCTGAGCCCGCCCGAGCGGCAACCGGACGGCGCCGAAGGGTCCGCCTGAGAGCCGGCGATTGACCATGCCAACATCGATTCTCACCATCGGCGAGCTAATACCCATTGCGGGCCTTGCGGGCCTCGTTCTGGGGAGCTTTGTCAATCTGGTCATCGATCGGCTTCCGATCATGCTGGATCGGCGCTGGCAGCACGATGCCATCACCATGACCGGCGGCTCCCCCCCGGAGGTCGCGCGGCTGGACCTGCTCGCGCCCGCCTCGCACTGCATGAGTTGCGGGACGCGGCTGAGCCTGTTGGAACTGATTCCGCTTGCGAGCTGGCTGGTTCAGCGAGGTCGTTGTCGCCACTGCGGCATCGCGA
>JBIKTA010000166.1:0-5822 GCA_044348315.1 Burkholderiaceae bacterium
CATCGTTCCCTATGCGACGGGGGGCAGCACGACCAATATCGCGAGGCTGATCGGTCAAAGACTGACGGAGGTCTGGGGGCAGCCCGTATTGGTGGACAACCGCCCAGGTGCCAATACGACCACCGGTACCCTGGCTGCGGCGCGATCGCCCGGGGACGGATACACGATCCTGCTTGGGGTGAGCAGTCACGTGTTGATTCCGCTCTTGTCGCCGACTTCCTATCACCCCGTCAACGACTTCACGCCGATCGCTTCGGTCGCGTCGACCGAGACGCTACTGACGATCAGTCCCAGTCTCCCTGTCAAGAACCTCAAGGAACTCCTCGCGTATGCAGCGGGCAAGCCCGACGGCATCACCTATGCGACCGGCGGCGCCGGGTCGGCCACGCATCTCGCGCATGAGTTGTTCAACAAGATGACCGGGATGCGTGCCCGCCATATTCCATACAAGGGTGCGGCGCCGGCGCTGGTCGATCTCGCAGGCGGGCAGGTTGACATCTCTTTTGCGATACCTGGATCGGCGATCTCCCTGGTCAAGGCAGGCAAGATCCGCGCGCTCGCAGTGACGGGTGATGCGCGCCTTCCGGCGCTCCCCGATGTCCCCACGTTTGCCGAGCTCGGCATGCCGGACTTCAAGATGCGTCAGTGGTACGGCGTGATTGCGCCGGCTGGCGTGCCGCCGGAGATCGCCAATCGCCTGGCGACCGAAATCGCGCGTATCGCGGCAACAGCCGACTTCAAGGAAAGGCTCCAGCAATTTGGGATGGGGTCATACATCGTGACCGGAGCCGATCTCGGCGCGATCATGCGCAGCGAGTCGGCGCAGTTCTCAAAGATCATTCAGGACGCCGGAATCAAGATCGAGTGATTCTGGGTTCGGAAGTGGGGCGCCGTCGAGGATGATCGCGGCAGGTCTGGGGCTCGGCGCGCGACGGGCCCCCTCGCGCCCCATGCTCTCCGCTGCGAACTCGAACAATCGGGTGGGGCCGGGCAGCGCAAACGACCCCTCCCCGCAGCCCTTGTCGATCCAGTCGATGGCGTATCGGGCCATGACGGTCTCCCAATCGTCGCCTGCGCGCAGCAGCATGGCCGGCGAGGGTACGTACTGGCCGTTGCGGGTGCGGACCCACAGTCTTCTTGCGGGTGAATAGCTGCTGTCAACTTCGGCTCGGGCAAGCACCTGATTCACGTAGCTTCGCTTGCGCCGCGCATCGGACCACAACCAGGGTGGAAGCTGTTCGAGGACCTCATGAAACTGCGCGGCGAAAAATCCGAACAGGTGCGTGTGGTCATCTACGGTACGTGGATAAAAATGTGACCACTGTGTCTTGAGGCCCGCGAGCATCAGGCTCAACACCCAGTATTCACCCTGACGTCGTTCGAGCCGAACCAATCGGCCATCGGTCTGCACGTCCAGGCTGGGGGGCGCCAGGGCTTCAAATAGCCCAGGCAAGGCCTCACGTGCGAAGCGCGCCTCGATCATCGCGCGGCCCAGGGCATGGTCCCAGGCGCTGTGGCCGAATTCGTCCCGTCGCAGGGGGTCGGCGCCTTTGTTGAGCAGCGCGTCGACAAGCGCCGCGTTACCCGCCCTTGCTGCGAGCATCAGCGGGGTGGCGCCGACCGGAGTCGCGTGATCCGGTCCATGGGTATCGCACTGCCGCAGGAGATCCTTGAACACCTTGGCTTGGTAGGCCTGCAGATGACGCCGCTGGGCCGCTTCGGCGACCTGCCGGGTCAGTCGCGAAGCCGCGAAATAGGGATCACGGAGGATCCTCGGGTCGTCATTGGCACCCGGTACGAGGGCAATGCGAAAATGTCCG
Organism: Burkholderiaceae bacterium; assembly: GCA_044348315.1. Lineage (GTDB taxonomy): Bacteria > Pseudomonadota > Gammaproteobacteria > Burkholderiales > Burkholderiaceae_E > SYIM01. The sequence goes on from JBIKTA010000166.1 coordinate 1,821, forward strand.
TTGTGTACCAGCCCCTGCGCAGGCGCGAACTTCACGCCTGCGAGCTCGGTGATCCAACGTTGCTGTCCGTGCCAGGCTGCGTAGTCGAACAAGGCCTGCTTCGGTTTGCTGCTGGGGTCGCGCGGGTCAAGCGCCCGGGGCAGCAAACCCTCGATCATGCCCCGGCCCCAGGGTGTCCAGGGGACTGGCTTATGCTGGAGCAGGTTGTCTCGGATCGCCTGGGCCTGTTCGGTTTTGCCCTGGAGCTCGAGCTTTCTCGCCTCCTGCGCCCACTCTTCCTTTGTGGATTGAGTCACCGTCTGGCTGCCTGGCTCGGTCTGCTGGAGGTTCAGCAGCTCAAGCAAAGGGTGGCCGATATCGTGCTCGACGAGGGTCAGTGTCTCGATCGCACGAGTCATCGCGACATAGAGCGCGTTCACATGAAACTTGTAGATTTCAAGCGACTTGTCAGCCTTGTCTCGCGCGCGTCGATACTCGAGTTCCGCAAAGGACAGATCCTCTGGCGATACGCCCTCGCAGACTTCGCGGTAGGCGCTGCGCTCCCCCGAGACGAGTCCGAACAGGATCACATGCGGATACTCGAGACCTTTGGCTTCGTGGACCGAAAAGATCAAGGGCGTGCGGAAGACCTTCCGCGCTTCGAGCTTGTCCTCATCGCGAAGCACGATCACGGCGTGCCTGGCCGAACGCTGTGTGGCCGCATCGAGCCGCTCGGTTGCCGCGGGCCGCGCCTCCAGAAGTCGAACTTCGCCCGGGACCGTGGAACTGCTCTGCACCAGAAAATTGCTCTCGCGGTCGACCGATCCGAACCGGGCCTGCTTGATCTTCAGCAGCCGGTTTGCGAGCGAGGTGACGGCCTGGGTGTTGCGGAAGTTCGTTTGCAGCAGATGCAGCGGCTGGCGCTGAGCGGCCTCACCGGCGAGACCCTGCCAGAACATCGTCTTCAGCGCGGCCCAACTGAAGAAATTCGGGTGCACGATCTGGTGACTGTCGCCGCACAGGATGAATGCGCCGGGCACCTTGAGCAGTGAGAGGACCAGCGCCAGTTGTACCGGTGTAAGGTCTTGTACCTCATCGACCACGACGAAGTCGTAGCGCGGCCCCTGGGCCAGGGCGACTTCCTTGCGCCACTGGCAGGCGATCAGATTGCTGTCGTACAGGCCGGCGTCCTCGAGCCAACTTCGATAGCGTTGAAAGAGACTATGCGCGGCATCACGTTCCTCGGCCGGGAGCAGGCTCTGCCTGCTGCCCAGCGCCCGGTAGGCTTCGATCGAAAGCGGGCCATCGGGGTGAGCGCCAATCACGCCTCGAAACTCCTCGAAGAGCGCCTGGGCGTCAAGGCCGCTCAACCCGCGCAGGCTTTGACGGTTACGGTCGCACCAGCCCGAAAAGGCGGGGAGCGTGACCTCACGGCCTTTGGGCACGCGCAGCGTTTGCAGGAGTTCGCTGTAGCTGAGGAATTCGACCTCGTGCTTTGGACTCTCGAATCCGTGGGCACCGTAGAGCGACCGGGCGCTTTGGGCAAGGTAAGCGGAGTGCGTGACATAAAGAACGCTACCTTCGGCTTCACGCAGGCGCGAGACGGTGACCGCGGTCTTGCCTGATCCCGCCGAACCGATCACCACGAGTGGGGCTGGGTGCTGGAACGCCTGATCCTGGGCATCATCGAAAACAATCGGCTTGTCCAGGAGCTCGAACTGCGTTCGGGAGGTCCCCGCCCATCGCATCGTTAGTGCGTCCTGCGAAAGCGCTTTCGAGTCGGCCTGGAGGACGGCCTCACGATCGATGTGTGACTCATCGATCGTTGCCCCGCGCAGGAAGCGTGAACGCTCGTAAGCGTGGTTCTCGATGATCTCGAGTGCCAGGCACACCGTCTCCTCGCCTCCGTCTGCGGCGGGAACGCGTGCGAAACGGAGCAGCAAGCGGTTCGCATAGTCGAGCTTCGCTCGGTAATAACCGCCCGAATGCAGTTTCTTGACGTCTGCCGACCGGAAATCATCGGCCTCGATGGCCGCCTTGACCTTCTGGTAGGCCGCGCGTACGCGGCGCAGGTTCAGATCTTTGTATTGGAGGACGCGCATAGGGGCTCGCTTTGCAGCACGGACCGAACGACTTCCAGCAGCGCCGCAGCGGCTGGAGAGAATGAGCGATCACGCAGGTGAAACACGCCGAGGGTTCGCGACAGCTCAGGCTGCACCAGTTTGACACTGACGAGCGTGGGATGGCCCGGGACGGGTAGCGCAATGGCGGGCAATATGCCGATGCCGAAACCGGCTTCCAGCATGCCATGTACGGTCGAGAGGTGGGACACGAGGGTGCGTCGGCCTCGCTTGATGTCCTGTCGCACGAACTCGTCCTGAATGATCGTGTGAATGCCGCTGGTCGAAGACAACAGAATCAGATCCTCCCCGTCGATTTCCTTCCATGCAAGTCGCTGCCGCTTCGCGAGAGGATGGTCCTTTCGGCATACCAGATGGAAGCGGTCGTCGTGGAGCGCTTCGAACGCTGTACCTTCGGGACGATCCGCCGGTGCGATCGTGAGGCCGAAATCAGCTATCCGTGTGCGGACTGCCGTCAAGACCTGTTGCGCGACGTCGTCGTGCACTGTGACATCGACTTGCGGGAACAGCGCCGCGTAACGCTGCAGCACGATGGGCATCACCCGACCGGCGACTGATGAGACGCAGGAAATGACCACCCGGCCGCGCCGCGACTGCGCGACGTCGCTCACGTCCTGCACCAGGCGCTCGAAATCACTGATCACGCGTTCAGCGCCCTGAACGAAAAACGCGCCCACTTCAGTCGTCGCCACGGATCGCGAGGTTCGGTCGAATATCGTGATGCCAAGAGTCTTCTCGAGATCGGAGATCGCCAAAGACAGTGCTGGCTGGGACAGATGCAGCGACTCGGCTGCGCGACGGAAGCTGCCGTGCTGGGCAACGCTGATGGCCGCGCGGAGCTGCCGTAACGAGATATTCATTAGCTATTCTTATTGATGAATTTGAACATCCAATTTGCCTAAATGATACTGGTCGCCTATCGTTGGGACAAACTGCAAGCAAGTTTCCCGACCGGCTGTGCGGCCTGCGGCCAGTTTGCAGCAAGTCTGGCGGCTTGGCTCGAGGGGGGTAGTGTCGATGAATGAAGCGTCCGACCAAAAGTATCGCGGGCAAGGGTTCGGTGCCTTGGGCATTGGATTTGGGGTCCGCCCTGCTGTCATCGTGGTCGATTTTCAGCGAGGCTTCACCAGTGCTGAGTTTGAGCTGGGGGGGAGTCCGTTGGTCAATGCGGCCGTGGAGCGAACCGCGGAATTGCTGGCGGTTGCTCGACGCGCTGGGGCTCCCGTCATCCAGGCGTTGGTGGGTAGCCACGGCGGGGACGATGCCCTGAATTGGAAGATTCCGAGCGTCAGAACCGAGTTCCACTATGACAAACCTGCCTGTGAACTCGATCCCAGGATCTTTGACCCCGCTCACGATGTTGTGATCCGCAAGATCGGCCCCTCGGTTTTCTTTCAGACCCATGCGATCGCCTACCTGGTGAAGAAACGCATCGATACGCTGGTCATCACCGGCTGTAATACCTCGGGTTGCGTACGTGCTACGATCGTGGATGGCTTTTCCTACGGCTTTCGGGTCATCGTGCCCGAGCAGTGTTGTGGCGATGTCGACACCGGCCCGCACAGCGACAACCTCCGCGATGTGGGCCGGCGCTACGCCGACGTCATGTCCGCGTCCGATGTCATTCGACATCTTGCTTCGATTTCCCCTCAGACATTCAAGGAGACATGATCATGCGATTGCTCAAGCGTCTTTGTTCGATTGGAGCCCTGTCGATTGCTGCATGCCTGACCACGGGCGTGGTGTCCGCGCAGGAGGTGAAGCTGCGTTTCCCGGTTGAATACAACGCTGACATCGCGCCGGGACTCGCCAACCAGGAATTCATCGACCTGATCAAGAAGCGGTCAAACGGGCGAATAAGCGCGGAATTCTTTCCGGCGGG
>JBIKTA010000167.1:0-5817 GCA_044348315.1 Burkholderiaceae bacterium
CGATGGGGGTATTCAGGCTCTCGGACATCTTGCGCGCGACCAGGCGGGCCGTGATGTCTGCATTCCCACCGGCCGCATAGGGCACGACCATGCGGATCGGCTTGGAGGGCCAGGACTGGGCCATCACGCCAAACGAGGCGGACAAGGCGAGGGTGGCCGAGAGCGTGGCAGCGAGGATCGTCTTGCGGCGGGCGAGGTGAGGCTTCATCAGTCTTGCTCCGGTTTGGGCTCAGGTGGGATCTGCGCGGCGGGCGTGCCGGCGTAACTGTTCGATGACTTCGCGCGGTATGTGCAGCCCTGCCTTGCGCTGTTCAGCCATGCGGGCGAGTTCGATCTCGCCCGGTACGATGACCGGGGCTTGAGGCTTTGCGGGCGGGCTCTCGTGCAGGATTTGGGCAAAGTCCTGCATGCGCTCACCCAGCCAGGTCGTCGAGCCCAGGCGTGACGTGTCGATCAGCATGAAAAAGTGGCCGAGGTTTTGCGGTTCGTCGGGCGCATCGACCCAGGACTTGACGTGCGTCAGGTAGGCGGCGTTGGCAAGCAGTCCTGAAAATAGGTCCACCATGAGCGCGAGCCCGTATCCCTTGTGTCCGCCGATGGGCAGAAGAAAGCCGTCGAGCGCCGCCTTGGGGTCCGTGGTCGGCAATCCGTCGCGATCGGTCGCCCAGCTGTCGGGGATGGACTCGCCTTTGCGCACCGCGTTACGGATCTTGGCGCGCGCCACGACGCTCATGGCCATATCGAGGAGAAAGGGCTGTCCGGCCGGATTGGGCACCCCGAAACCGATCGGACTATTGCCCAGTCGAGCGTCGGTGCCGCCCCAGGGCGCGATCGTCGTCGTGGCATTGCTGCCGATCATCGATGCAAACCCGGCTTCGGCCGCGATCAGCGAATATGGGGAGATCGGCCCGAAATGGTTGCTCCCTCGGGCAAATGCCATCGCCATGCCGGTCTCCCGTGCCGCTTCCATGGCGGCCCGTAGCGCATGCATGCCGACCAGCGGACCCACACCGTTGTCGCCGTCAACCATCAGGAGTGAAGGTGCGACGCGCTCGACCCGGATGTCGGGCCGGGCGCGAATGCCACCGATCATCAGGCGCTCGCCATACGACTCGATCCGGGAGAATCCGTGCGTGGCGAGGCCAAAGAGGTCTGCGAGCAGCAGGATCCTGCAGACATCGGTGGCGTCGGCTTCGGTCAGACCGAGGCCCATGAAGGCGCGCAGGCCAAGCGACCGCAGTTCGTCTTCGCTGATCAGAGTCGATTCGGATGAGGCGGCAGTGTTCAAAGGCGTTCCAGTGCGTCCGGGTGACCGTGGCCGCAGGATTCAGCCAGCCCGGTGCGGCCCAAACCTGCAGCGGCCGGATTATAGGCAAGGGTGATAGCCTCGGTGGAACGGTCGGTCAATTTCTGAAACCAGCTTGGGCGGGACTGGGCTGCCCAAGCGTTCGAGCATCCCGATGGAGGGTTCAAATCGATGGAGAAAGCAGTGCTCGGCGTACATCATTCCCCACTCAAGTTTTCGATGCCGGCGGGCGCCTGTGATGCCCATGTCCATGTATTCGGGCCGGGCGCGAAGTATCCCTTGGCCCCCGACCATGCCTACACACCCGGAGCAGCCTGCGTCCAGGGGTTGTTGGCGATGCACCGTCAACTGGGCATCGTCCGACGTGTCATCGTCCATCCTAGTGTCTATGGCAGTGACATGCGTTGCAGCCTCGATGCCGCCGCGCCGCTGCCTGAGTCCACGCGGCTCGTCGCGGTTATCGATGGGGCAACCGCTGATGAGGCGCTGGTCCGGATGCACGAGACAGGCGTGCGCGGCGTGCGGATCAATCTCCACACCCACGGTGTGTTCGATGCGCGCGAGGCGGCCCGGCAGTTGCTCTGGACGCAAGAACGGGTCCGAGGCTTTGGCTGGCACTTGCAGCTCTTTGCCAGCGTCGGCGTGGTGGTCCGGCTCGCGGCCGAGCTCGATCGACTCGATCTGCCCCTGGTGCTCGATCATTGGGGCAAGGTGGACGCGGCGCGCGGGCCGGGCGATCCCGAATTTGCCGCCTTGATGCGCTTGCTCGAAACCCGCCCCATCTGGGTCAAATTGTCGGCACCCGAGCGGATTTCGCAGCATCCCGATTTCGACGATGTGCCGCCCTTGCTGGCCGAACTGGTCCGCCGCGCACCGGATCGGCTGGTCTGGGGCAGCGACTGGCCGCATACGGCCTTGTTGCGGGCCGGCCGCAGTCGCGAGGCGATCGAGCCCTTCAGACCGGTCGATGATGGCGCGGCGCTCAATCGCCTGTCCGACTGGCTGGGTGATGCCAGCCTGCTGGCGGCGGTACTGGCCGAAAATCCGGCGAGGCTCTACGGGTTCGAGCCCGACACCTCGCAATGCTTGCCGCAAATTCGTTTGTAAAGTAATATGAAACGTATTCTTTAACGGGGGGCTGCCATGACTGCCACAGTCAAATTGCCTGAGTCGCTCGAAGCGGCTTTACGTCAGCGCTGCCAGCAAGAGGGGCGTTCCTTGAGCGAGGTGATTCGTGATGCGGTGGCAGCCTATCTGGCGCGGGAGCCTGAGCTGGATTCACCCTGGGCGCTGGGCCAGGGCGTGTTTGGCCGTTTCGAGGGCCCTGCCGACCTCGCGGCCGATCGCAAGCGGGAGCTGGCCGAGGTCTGGGCCGCGCGTCACGACCAGCGGCAGCCGGGATGAGCCCCCGCCCACCTTTGCGGGTGGCTGAGCCCGATCCCCGGTGGTTTCGTGATCGGCCGCCGGTCGATGCGGTGGTCGACAGCGGTCCGCTGATTGCCTTGTTCAACCGAGCCGATCACTGGCATCGGCGCGTCATCGACTGGCTCGAGGCCAATCAGCACGTCCGTCTGCACGGCACCTGGCCAGTGTTGACAGAGGTTTGCGCCCTGCTCGCGCGCCGCATCCACAACGAGGCCGCGCTCGATTTCCTGCTTTGGGTGCAGCGTGGTGCGGTTCGCGTCGACTCGCCGCCTGCGGCCAGCCTCGAAGCAGTCGCCGCGATCGCACGGCGTTACGACAGTCTGCCGCTCGATCTGGCCGATGCCTCGGTCGGCGAGCTCGCCGCGCGACTCGGCATTACCCGTGTGCTCACCATCGATCGGGATTTCGAGGTCTATCGCGATGCACGGGGCCGACGCTTGCGGAGTCTGCTGGTCGATTGAACGGAGCCGTCCGGGGCAGGCCTTTGTCATAAAGCCTTCGCCAATTTGCAATCCAATTTTCACATCCCACTGATCGAATGAGCGCTTCTCTTCAGGAGCGCTGCCATGCCGATCAGCTTCGATCCCGCCCGCGGGTACACCCAGGATTTTGACAGCCTGGCCTCGACCGGCACCACGTGGGCGAATGATTCGACGCTGACGGGTTGGTCGCTGTTCGCGCAACCGGCTCCGGGGACTGCGATCACGTCGATCACCGTGGGCACAGGTAGTGCGAATGCGGGCGCTTTCTACAACTTCGGCGCTTCTGGGTCGACGGATCGGGCTATCGGCGGCGTGGGCAGCAGCTCACTAGCCGGCGGCTGGATCGCCTTCTCGGCGACGCACTCGGGTCCTGCGCCGATCGATGCATTGCAAATCAGCTTTGACGGTGAGCAGTGGCGAAACGGCGGCAACACCGCCGCGCAGCCGATGGTGCTCGAGTACGGCATCGGCGGGACGTTCGACGCGGTGACCGCCTGGACGAAGCCCGGTGGCTCGTTTGACTGGTCGTCGCCGGTCGCGACGACTTCAGCGGCTGCTGTCGACGGCAACACTGTCGGTAGAGTGGCCGATCGCGGCGGGGTCATCTCGGGTCTCGGCTGGGACGCGGGGGAGACCCTCTGGATCCGCTGGGTCGAGGTTAATGACTCCGGCAACGATCACGGTCTCGCCATCGACAACTTCGCGATGAACATCGTGACAGGCCCGATCAAGCCGCAACTCTCGATCATTGCGTCCGATGCAGTCGGTAGCGAGTCCGGGGGCGAGATCAGTTTCCGTGTGACGCGCACCGGCGACACGAGCGGCGCTCTGACAGTGCCCATCACGTTCGAGGGCAGTGCTACGGCCGCGGACTGGCAAGCCACGCTGCCGACCTCGGTGATCTTCCAGGCCGGCGCCGCCAGCGTCGATCTTGTGCTGAAGCCAGCTGCCGATGCCACAACCGAGGGTATCGAGACCGTCACCGTCACGTTGGCGAGCTCGTCGGAATACGATCTGGGCTCGGCGAGCGCGTCGGCGACCGTCCTGGACGGGGCGTCGATCACCTCGATCGCTGCCATACAGGGTTCCGGCAACGCCACGCCCATTGCATCGAACACAGTCGTTACGGTCGAGGGTCGGATCAGCGCCTGGTTTCCGGGGCTGAGCCTGTTTTTCATCGAAAGCGATCTCGTTGAGCGGGACAATGATCCCAAGACCTCTGAAGGTTTGGCCGTCTACTACGGCGGCGGCACCTCGCTGACGCTCGCCTTGAGTGCCGATTCGGTCGGCGACCGGGTGCTGCTGACAGGCAAGGTCACCGAGTTCAACGGACTGACCCAGTTGGGGAGTCTGGTCGATTTCGATCTTCTCGCCCCCGGCGCCCCATCGGAACTTGCGCCTCCAGTGCTTGTGACCCTCCCGCTTGCTTCCGAATCGGACTTTGAGGCCTACGAGGGCATGCGGGTCACGGTGAAGGCCGCCGAGGGCGACCTTCACGTCGCCAACACCTACACTTTCGCGCGCTATGGCGAGCTCACCCTCTACTCGGGCGGTGTGCCACAGACCTACACGCAGTTCAACGACCCCAGCAAGACGGGCTACGCGGCTTATCTGGATGAACTCGCCGCCCGCAGGATCCAGATCGACGATGGAACCAGCAAGCAGAACCCCACGCTTGCCGAGCTGAATTCCGGGACCCGTATCCTTCGCGATGCCGATCCCGCTGACGCTGCGGTCGGAGCGCAGCAGCTGGGCGGCACCGGCACGGCAGTCAATTTTGTCCGGGTGGGTGACACGGCTGACAGCGTGACGGGCGTGCTCAGCTACGCTTTCAACGCCTGGGAGATCCACCCGACCGCCGATGTCCTGCTGGAGGGGTCGCAGCGTCCGCTCGCACCGGATCCGCTTCCGGGCGCAGATGTCAAGCTCGCGAGCTTCAACGTGCTGAATTACTTCACGACGCTCGGAACTGCGAATTTCACGACCCCCGAGGGCAACTCGATCGCCGCGCGAGGTGCCACCAATGCTGCCGAGTTTGCCGAGCAGCAGGCCAAAATCGTCAATGCGATCCTCGCCACGGGCGCCCACGTGATTGGCCTGAACGAGATCCAGAACAACGGCTTCGCCGAGGGCAGTGCAATCGATACTTTGACCGACGCGCTCAATGTCGCGGTGGGCAGCGATCGCTTTGCGTTCATCACGTCACCCGCGAGCGGCAGCGACGCGATCATGGTGGCGATCCTCTACGACAAGACGGTGGTCTCGCCGCTGGGCCTTGCCGCGGTGCCGAACACGACTACCTACGACGCATTCGCTGCCAACAATCGGCTGCCGGTCGCACAGACCTTCACGCTGGGTAACGATACATCGACTGCCTTCACGGTCGTTGTCAATCACCTCAAATCAAAGGGCTCGGCGGTTGCCGGTGTGGCAGGTGATGTGGACGCGCTCGATGGCCAGGGCCAGTCGAATGCGACCCGTGTGGCAGCGGCTGACGATCTGGTGGCGTGGCTCGCGACCAATCCCACCGTCTCACCCAAGACCCGCACGGTGCTGCTGGGCGATCTGAACAGCTACCGAATGGAAGACCCGATCGAGCGCCTC
>JBIKTA010000168.1:0-5816 GCA_044348315.1 Burkholderiaceae bacterium
AATAGGTCGCCTCGGGCACTTCAAGACCGCAGGAGCGGGCAAGATCGGCATACATGTGCTCGATCGCGCACACCTCCTTGTGTTCGCCCGAAGCCTGAAACTTGACCAGCCAGGGCTCTCCGGTGGCATCGGGCAAGGTGCTCACTTTTCCCGTCAGGCGCTCAAAATTCACGAGTGCTTTGGGTCGTGCGCCATGCGGTGAGCCTCCCGCACGGAGCAATGCCAGCAAGGTGTCTGGTACCTGCCCTTGCAGCAAACGGCCCGAGTCGTGCGCGATGGCCTCCAGATTCAGGTCGACTTCGGGCCCATCAATAGGATCCACCGGCTCAAATCGCAAGGCGCCGAGTGCTCGATTGCCGATCAAGGCCAGCCGGTCCAGTGGACCGGCACGCACGCCGCGTTGTCGGAAGAGTCGATCCATCAACAGCAAGCCCCAGCCATCTGGAAGGGCGTCGGAGATCAGGCCGGGCAAGCGCCACTGGTGAGCGGGGAACCCACCAAAGCTCTGCGCCTTCAGGGGTAGATTAGGGGGCGATAGCTCGAGCCCGTTTGACAGCGCGACCGAAGAGTACTCAAAGAGCAGCGACTGCCCGTCATCTGCCAGGGTTCCCAGGTGCCAGTCCTCACCCCAGCCGCAGTAGTGCACAGAGAGGATTTTCATCGAGAGGGCCGCTTTCGAACACGCTGGCGAGCGCGCACTGCTACCTCGCTCGCGATTGTCATCTGAGCGATCGACTGGCGCTTCAATTCGAAGAGCGGTCTCAAATCGGCCTGCAGCCCCAAGGCGCAGACCACGCGGATCCATGACTCCATTGACGAGGCACCGCGGGCCTCGACCGCCTTGATTGTGCCCACTGAAACATTGGCCATCGCCGCGAGGTCAGCCTGACGCAGACCCTGAGCGAGCCTTTGCTGGCGCAGGCGCTGTCCGAGCTCGAACAGGATCTCGTCCTGCGTGGCAAGCATGAAGTCCACGACCGCACTTTATTTATTAATCAAGAGCTATAATTTTATACCATAAGTCGAATTTAAGACTATAAAGTACAATTTATTGGCGCTAGAGCAAACGCGATCAGACTCGCTTGGCCAGTGCCGCCGCCAGACCTGTGTAGGTCTGGGGCGTGAGCGACTGAAGCCGTGAGCGGGCCTCGTCGGGGATGGCCAGAGTCGCCACGAAATCGGCGAGCGCAGCCGCGTCGATCGAGCGCCCCCGGGTCAGCGCTTTCAGCTGTTCGTAGGGATTTTCGATGCCATGACGACGCATCACCGTCTGGATCGCCTCGGCAAGCACCTCGGGATTGGCCGCCAGGTCGTCGGCCAGGCGCGCCTGATCGATTTCCAGTTTGCCGAGCCCTCTCAGGCAGGATTGATAGGCGAGCGAACAATGGCCCAGCGCGACACCCATGTTGCGTAACACAGTGGAATCGGTCAGGTCGCGCTGCCAGCGGGAGATCGGCAATTTCTCGGCCATATGGCGCAGCAGCGCATTGGCGAGCCCGAGATTGCCTTCGGAATTTTCGAAGTCGATCGGATTGACCTTGTGCGGCATGGTCGATGAGCCGACTTCGCCCTCCTTGAGCTTCTGACGGAAAAACCCCAGCGAGATGTAGCCCCAGACGTCGCGGTTGAGATCGATCAGGATGGTGTTGAGCCGGGCGATCGCATCGAAGAGTTCGGCCATGTAGTCGTGGGGCTCGATCTGAATCGTGTAGGGATTGAAGCTCAAGCCCAGTGACTCGATCACCTTCTTTGTGTGGGCCTCCCAATCGATCTCCGGGCAGGCGATGAGGTGGGCGTTGAAGTTGCCGACCGCACCGTTCATTTTTGCAAGCAGCCTGACCGCGCGGACGCGATCCCGCGCAGACTCGAGCCGCGCCACCAGGTTTGCAAATTCCTTGCCCACCGTGGTGGGTGAGGCGGGCTGGCCGTGCGTGCGCGAGAGCATCGGCACATCGGCATGCGCATGCGCCATGTTGCGTAAGACAACGATCAGCCGGTCGATCGCCGGCATCAGGACCTGGTCTCGTGCGGCGCGCAGCATCAGCGCGTGCGATGTGTTGTTGATGTCCTCGGACGTGCAGGCGAAATGGATGAATTCGGCCGCCCGCTCCAGCTCGGGCTCGCCCTGGACCGATTCCTTCAGGAAGTACTCGACCGCCTTGACGTCGTGATTGGTGCGCGCCTCGATCGCCTTGACGCGCGCGGCCTCCGGCAGGCCAAAATCGCGCGCCACCGTGCGCAGACGATCCCGGGAAGAGGACGAAAAAGCTTGTAACTCTGTAAGACCCAGATCCGAGAGCGCGATCAGCCACTCGACTTCGACATGCACCCGCTGCTTCATGAAGGCCGCTTCCGACATCAAGTCGCGAAGGGGGGCGAGCTGTGTGGCATAGCGCCCGTCCAGCGGGGAGAGCGCGTTCAGCGGGAAGTGGGTCGGATCGGGCGATTGCATGGTCGAATCTTCAGGTCAAGGGAGAAAAGACTGAAGACCGAGCAGGCAGAAGCGATTGATCAGCGTCCGGTATTCAGCGCAGGGGATCAGCTGGTGGGCGGTGCGGTATCAACGAAACTCGAGCGACTGAAGAGCTTGTCGACGTACTGCGCAAGCCGAGGATGTTTGGCGCGCCACCCCAGGTCAGGGAATCGGAAATCGAGATAACCCAGTGCGCACCCGGCTGCGATATCGGCAAGCGAATATCTGCCGTCGACCAGCCAGGGGCCCTCGCCCAGCGATTGCTCGAGCGCGGCCAGTGCGGCATCGATCTTGGTCTGCTGACGGTTGATCCAGGCTTGGCTGCGCTCGGAAGGACTCCTACCGATCATCTCCTGACGGATCAGTACCGATGCATCCACCAGTCCGTCGGCGAGCGCCTCCAGGGTGCGCACATCCACACGCTCGCGACCTGTCGGTGGAATCAGCCGGTGAACAGGGGTGAGATTGTCGAGGTATTCGACGATAACGCGGGAGTCAAACAGTGCGGTTCGCTCGTCGGCGAGCAGGCAGGGAATCTTGCCCAACGGGTTGTACTGCCGCAGGAACTCGGCGTCTGTCGCCAAGTCGATACGCTGGTACTGCGCATCGATCTTCTTTTCCGCGAGAACGATCCGCACCTTGCGGACGAAAGGGCTCTGGTCGGTTCCGAGGAGTTTCATTTTTTTGGGTCTGCAAGATGAGCGGCCAGTATAGCAAAGCGCCCTGCTCGGGGAGCATGCCAGGTGGGCAGTAGAGCGGTGCGCTGGGTCAATCAGCCTCTGGCGAGGCACTCGGCAACTGGGCCCAGATCTTCAGTTCCATGAGCCGGCGAGCAGGATCACGACGCCGGTAATCAGCAGTGCGAGACCGATCCGCTCCAGCCGGGACAGCCCCTGTTTGAAAAGGCCCTTCGCGATCAGGTGGGCAAACAGCAGTTCGATCAGCGCCAGTGTTCGGACCCGCGCCGCGCTTTCCAGCGCGAAGGCCAGAAACCACGACAGCGACGCCCCGGCCGCCAGGGCACCGGTGAGGAGTGACGGCCGCCAGGCTTGGATCACGGCGGTCAAGGTGCCCGGGTGGGCGTAGCGCAGCCAGACGGACAGGATCAGCGTCTGCACGGTCATCGACAGGACGAGCATGAGGCTGGCGGCGCCCGCGTAGTGAGCCTCCGGAACGGCAAGAATCGCGGCCCTGAAGCCGATCGACGACATGCCGAATAGCGCACCCGAGCCAATACCCATCAGGACCGGGCGGAGCGACCATTTCATGCCACGCTCCGGCCAGGAGAGCGTGAGTACGCCAGCGGTCGCCAGGACGATCGCGGTGGCGAGTCCCAGGTCGAGTGATTCGGACAGCAGTACCAGTGCGAAGAGAGCCACCCAGACCGGCTCGATTTTCGTGAGCGAAATGGCCACCACGAAGGATTTGCCCTGCATGGCGGCAAGGAGCAGCACGGTCGCCAGCATCTGGGCCACTGCACCCCCCAGTCCCCATAGCAGGCTCGCCGCGCCAGGTATCGGCATGGGCTGCCCGGACAGTCCGATGATCAGCGCGCAGGCCAAGCCTGCAAACGGCAGCCCGTAGAGAAAACGCACCTGCGTCGCGCCCACCGTGCCGAGCCGCTTGGTGAGGTCGCGCTGCAGCGCGTTCCGACCGGTCTGCGCGGCGGCGGCGATGATCGTGAAAACGATCCAGTACCAAGGCTCGGGGGTCATCGACATCCATGACAAAATTCGTGCAAACGCGACCTTGCCCGAACCCGAGGAGTCTGTCCATGCAAGCGCCCCTGATCGCGAGCCTCGCCGATGGCGTGCTGAGGCTCACCATGAACCGCCCTGAGTCCCGCAACGCGCTGAGCCTTGAGCTTTCGGCGGCGCTGAACGATGCGCTCAGGGCCGCTCAGACCGAGCGGGAGGTGAGGGTGGTGGTCCTGACCGGCGCGGGGGGCGCATTTTGTGCAGGCGGCGATGTCAAGGCGATGGCAGCCGGCCGGGACCGTGATCTCACGCTCTCGGAACGAGGCGGGCGACTCAGGGCGCGTGCCGAGGCGGTGCGGCTGCTCCACGAGATGCCCAAGCCCACGGTGGCGCTCCTGCCCGGAGCCGCTGCAGGCGCGGGGCTCGCGCTCGCGCTGGCCTGCGATTTCAGGCTCGCCGTCGACACCGCAAAAATCACCTGCGCCTTTGCGCGGGTCGGCCTGTCGGGCGATTTCGGCATCAGCTGGCTGCTCTCCGGCATGGTGGGCGCGGCGCGCGCCCGAGAACTGATGATGTTGTCCCCCGTCCTCTCCGCCCGTGAGGCGCTCGACCTGGGCTTGCTCAACCGGGTGGTCGATGCGGGTCAGTACGCGTCGGCCACAGAGGATTTTGTCCGCCGGCTGGCTACGGGTCCATCGCTCGCGCATGGGCATATCAAGCGCAACCTCAACATGGCTCGCGAGTCGAGCTTTGGCGCATCGCTCGACAGCGAATCGATGAATCAGGCGATTTGCATGACCTCCGAAGACCATAGGGAGGCGGCGAGTGCGTTTGCCGAAAAGCGTGACCCTCGATTCGTCGGGCGCTGAGCGTCAACCGAGCGTGTTCAGGGTCGTTCCGGTCCTCTCGGTTCCTCTCGGCACTGCTCGGCACTGCTCGGCACTGCTCGGCACTGCTCGGCACTGCTCGGGTTTTCTCGGTTCCGATCAGGCCGCGAGTTCGGTCAGCACCTGCTCCAGCCCCGCCTGCCAGTCGGGCAGACTCAGCCCGAATCGGGTTTCGAGCGCTTGGCAGTCGAGGCGGGAATTCAGCGGTCGGGCTGCCGGCGTCGGATAGTCCCGGCTCTCGATGGCCTCGAGCCGGCTCACCCGGAGCGCGGCCTGCCGCGACAGCGTGGGCCAGCGATCGAAAATGGCCGCTGCGAAACCATGCCAGCTCGTCTGGCCTCGCGCGGTCAGATGAAAGAGGCCCGATTCGAAGCGGCCGGCCAGGCGATCGGCAATCGATTGCTTGATCAGGTGGGCGGTGACGTCCGCAATCAATCGCGCTGAAGTGGGCGCGCCGATCTGATTGGCCACAACACGGAGTGCCTCGCGCTCGGCGCCGAGCCTGAGCATCGTTCGCACGAAATTGGATCCTCGGCTCGCGTAGACCCAGCTTGTGCGCAGGATCAGCCAGTCTGCACGCGTGGTCGCGATCGCCCGCTCGCCGGCCAGCTTGGTGCGGCCGTAGGCATTGATCGGCGCACACATGTCGGTCTCAACCCAGGGGCGGCTACCGCTGCCATCAAACACGTAGTCGGTCGAATAATGAACGAGCAACGCCCCGGTCTGCGCGGCGATTCCGGCCAGCGCACCCGGCGCCTC